>NZ_JBHYMK010000033.1:0-9415 GCF_042743065.1 Streptomyces sp. NPDC058872 | reverse complement strand
GCTGCGGGCCTCACCTTGTCCCCAACGGTCTCCGCCGGGGCCGTGGTCTGGTGCGGGGCGCCCCCCGCCCGGGGGGGGTCCGGCGGGGGGCGGCGGGGGAACCCCCCCGGGCGCCCCGCTGCGTTGTCAGTGGCAGCCGATAACCTGCACGAATACCTGATCGAAGGGAAGGGTGACGTGCGCGTTCTGGGGGTGGACCCGGGTCTTACCCGGTGCGGCATCGGCGTCGTCGAAGGAGTCGCCGGCCGGCCCCTGACCATGCTCGGCGTCGGAGTCGTCCGCACCGCCGCGGACGACGAGATCGGCGTCCGCCTCGTCGGCATCGAGCGCGGCATCGAGGAGTGGCTCGACCGCTACTCGCCCGAACTCGTCGCAGTGGAGCGCGTGTTCAGCCAGCACAACGTGCGCACCGTGATGGGCACGGCCCAGGCCAGCGCGGTCGCCATGCTCTGCGCCGCCCGGCGCGGCATCCCGGTCGCCCTCCACACCCCCAGCGAGGTCAAGGCCGCCGTCACCGGCAGCGGCCGGGCCGACAAGGCCCAGGTCGGAGCGATGGTGACCCGAGTGCTCCGGCTCTCCGCCCCGCCCAAGCCGGCCGACGCCGCCGACGCCCTCGCCCTCGCCATCTGCCACATCTGGCGGGCCCCCGCCCAGAACCGCCTCCAGCAGGCCGTCGCCGCCCACCACCGCCTCGGCGGGGCGGGCGCCCCGCACGCCTCCGCAGTGAAAGGCCGTATCCGATGATCGCCTTCGTGAGCGGCCCGGTCGCCGCCCTCGCCCCGACGACCGCCGTCGTCGAGGTCGGGGGGGTCGGCATGGCCGTCCAGTGCACCCCGAACACCATCGCGGGGCTCCGCCTCGGCGAGCACGCCCGCCTCGCCACCTCGCTCGTCGTGCGGGAGGACTCCCTCACCCTCTACGGCTTCGCCGACGACGACGAGCGGCAGGTCTTCGAACTGCTCCAGACCGCCAGCGGTGTCGGCCCCCGCCTCGCCCAGGCCATGCTCGGGGTGCACAGCCCCGACGCCCTGCGCCTCGCCGTCTCCACCGGCGACGAGAAGGCCCTCACCGCCGTCCCCGGCATCGGCAAGAAGGGCGCCCAGAAACTCCTCCTCGAACTGAAGGACAAGCTCGGAGCCCCGCTGGGCAGCAGCGGCCCGGTCGGCACCCAGCGCGCCGCGGCCACCGGCCCCGCCCCCTGGACCGAACAGCTCTCCGCAGCGCTCATCGGCCTCGGTTACGCCTTCCGGGAGGCCGAGGACGCCATCGCCGCCGTCACCCCGCAGGCCGAAGCAGCCCTTGCCGAGACCGGCTCCGTGCCCGTGCCGCACTTGCTCCGAGCCGCCCTCCAAACCCTCAACCGCGCCCGCTGACGATCCGCACCGACGAAGAGGCAATCACCGTGAACTGGGACGACGAGACGGCACCGGCCGCCGACGAGCGCATCGTCGGAGCCGCAGCCGAGGGGGACGACCAGGCCGTCGAGGCCGCCCTGCGCCCCAAGGACCTCAACGAGTTCGTCGGTCAGGAGAAGGTCCGCCAGCAGCTCGACCTCGTCCTCAAGGCCGCCCGCCAGCGCGGTGCGACCGCCGACCACGTGCTGCTCTCCGGTGCACCCGGCCTCGGCAAGACCACCCTCTCGATGATCATCGCTGCCGAGATGAACGCTCCGATCCGCATCACCTCCGGACCCGCCATCCAGCACGCCGGCGACCTCGCCGCGATCCTCTCCTCCCTCCAGGAGGGCGAGATCCTCTTCCTGGACGAGATCCACCGCATGTCCCGGCCCGCCGAGGAGATGCTCTACATGGCCATGGAGGACTTCCGCGTCGACGTCATCGTCGGCAAGGGCCCCGGCGCCACCGCCATCCCGCTGGAGCTCCCCCCCTTCACCCTGGTCGGCGCCACCACCCGGGCCGGGCTGCTACCGCCCCCGCTCCGCGACCGCTTCGGCTTCACCGGCCACATGGAGTTCTACGACCCGGCCGAGCTCCAGCGCGTCATCCACCGCTCCGCCGGACTCCTCGACGTGGAGATCGACCCCGACGGTGCCGCCGAGATCGCCGGCCGCTCCCGCGGCACCCCCCGCATCGCCAACCGCCTGCTGCGCCGCGTCCGCGACTACGCCCAGGTCAAGGCGGACGGCGTGATCACCCGCCAGATCTCCGAGGCGGCCCTCAGCGTCTACGAGGTGGACGGCCGCGGGCTCGACCGCCTGGACCGCGCCGTCCTGGAAGCGCTGCTGAAGCTCTTCGGCGGCGGGCCCGTCGGACTGTCCACCCTCGCGGTCGCCGTGGGGGAGGAACGCGAGACCGTCGAGGAGGTAGCCGAGCCCTTCCTCGTGCGCGAGGGACTACTGGCCCGTACGCCCCGTGGTCGGGTTGCGACTCCAGCGGCATGGACGCACCTCGGACTCGTTCCACCGCAGGCCGCGGGCCCTGCGGCGCCAGGAAGCGGACAACAGGGGCTCTTCGGGTCGTGACGGTGCGGACACTCGCCCGGACCGGAACCACGGTGCGATGCTGGACGTTGTTCCAACGATGCGGACTCGCCTAGACTCCGCCGATGCCGCCCGTTCCGGTCGGCGCGCCCACCCCCGAAGATCAGGCCGCGGGTTCTCCGCGACCGTGCGAAGGAAACCCGTCCCGTGAGCATCGTGACCCTCCTCCCCTTCATCGCCATCATCGGGGCCATGTTCCTGATGACCCGCTCTGCCAAGAAGAAGCAGCAGCAGGCAGCGCAGATGCGCGACGAGATGCAGCCCGGCACCGGCGTACGAACGATCGGGGGGATGTACGCCACCGTCAAGGAGATCGGCGACGAGACCGTTCTCCTCGAGGTTGCGCCCGGCGTGCACGCGGTCTACGCCAAGAACGCGATCGGCGCGGTCCTCGAGGACTCCGAGTACAACCGGATCGTCCACGGCGACGACGACTCGGAGACCGACACCGTCGTCCCCGACGACGCCTCTTCGCTGACCGAGGCCGTCGAGACCACGGACAAGGACGCGGAGACCGTCGAGGAGGCCCCGAAGGCCGACCTGACGAAGAAGTCGGACGCGGCCGAGGCCGGCGCCGAGGGGCAGAAGGACGGCAAGGCCGACGGCGAGGCCGACGCGAAGTAGTCGCGGCCGGGGACCGCGCGCACACCCACGGGCGCACGCGGTCCCCGGAACGGTTTCACGTCTGCGGGGGCAGGTCCCCACACACACTTCGTGGCCGTCTCACGCATACCCGGCGGAAGACGGTTGGACAGGGAGATACGACAGGTGGCAGCACCGAAGAAGGGCCGAAGGCCGGCGGGGGGACAGAGCCGTCCGGGCCGCGCCCTGGCACTCATCCTGATCGCCATGGTCGCGCTCACCGGCGGGATGTTCTGGTCGGGGCACACCACCCCGCGCCTCGGCATCGACCTCGCCGGAGGCACGTCGATCACGCTCAAGGCGAAGGCCGAGCCCGGCCAGAAGTCTGCGGTCAACGAGACCAACATGAACACGGCGGTCGGCATCATCGAGCGCCGCGTCAACGGTCTGGGTGTTTCCGAGGCCGAGGTCCAGACGCAGGGTGACGAGAACATCATCGTCAACATCCCCCGCGGGACGAACGAGAAGCAGGCCCGCGAGCAGGTCGGCACCACCGCCCAGCTGTACTTCCGGCCCGTCCTCGCCGCCATGCCGCAGGCCGCGCCGAGCGCCGAGACCTCCGGCACGCCGACGCCGACGCCGTCCGCCTCCGGCGCCACCGCCGGTGAGGGGTCGGCCACGCCGACGGCGACCGCCTCCACGCAGGGCCGCGCCCTCACCGAGGCCCTCAAGGCCCCGAGCCCCACGGCCACCGCGAGCGCCTCGACCTCCCCCTCCGTGCAGCCGGAGGCCACCGGAACCCCGCAGGCGACCCCGACGCCCGACGCCGCCACCACGGCGCTGGAGCAGAAGTTCACCGCCCTGAACTGCCTCGACCCCAAGCAGCGCGCCGCCGCCGGCCAGGGAGTCAAGTCGACCGAGCCCATCGTGGCCTGTGGCGAGGACGCCCCGGGCGCGTGGTCGAAGTACCTGCTCGGCCCGGCCGAGGTCGACGGCAAGGACGTCGACGACGCCAAGGGCGTCTTCGACCAGCAGCGCGGCATGTGGATCGTCACGATGGACTTCACCGACGGCGGTTCGAAGAAGTTCCAGTCGATCACCAGCAAGCTGTCGCAGCAGGCCGACCCGCAGAACCGCTTCGCGATCGTCCTCGACGGCGAGGTCGTCTCCGCCCCCTCGGTGCGCCAGACGCTCAGCGCCAGCGCCGAGATCTCCGGCAACTTCAACCAGCAGTCCGCCCAGGACCTCGGCAACATCCTGTCCTACGGCGCCCTGCCGCTGACCTTCCAGACCCAGAGCGTCGACACCGTCACCGCAGCGCTCGGCGGCGACCAGCTGGAGGCCGGTCTCATCGCCGGTGCGATCGGTCTCGGACTGGTCATCCTCTACCTGGTCGTCTACTACCGCGGCCTCTCGCTGATCGCCATCCTGAGCCTCGGCGTCTCCGCGCTCCTCACCTACGTGCTCATGGCCCTGCTCGGCCCGGCCATCGGCTTCGCGCTGAACCTGCCGGCCGTCTGCGGCGCCATCGTCGCCATCGGCATCACCGCCGACTCCTTCATCGTCTACTTCGAGCGGATCCGTGACGAGCTCCGCGAGGGCCGCAGCCTGCGCCCGGCCGTCGAGCGCGCCTGGCCGCGGGCCCGCCGCACCATCCTGGTCTCCGACTTCGTGTCGTTCCTGGCCGCGGCGGTCCTCTTCATCGTCACCGTCGGCAAGGTCCAGGGCTTCGCGTTCACGCTCGGCCTGACCACCCTGCTCGACATCGTCGTGGTGTTCTTCTTCACCAAGCCGGTCATGACGCTGCTCGCGCGGACCTCGTTCTTCGGCAACGGTCACCCCTGGTCCGGCCTGGACCCGAAGCGCCTCGGTGCCAAGCCTCCGCTGCGCCGTACCCGCCGCGCCACCCCCGTCGCCACCCCCGTCGACCCGAAGGAGGCGTGAGATGTCGAAGCTCGGAGATCTCGGCGCCCGGCTCCACCGCGGTGAGGTCGGCTACGACTTCATCGGCAACCGCAAGATCTGGTACGGCCTGTCCATCCTGATCACCATCACCGCCATCGTCGCCCTGGCCGTCCGCGGCCTCAACATGGGCATCGAATTCCAGGGCGGTGCCGTCTTCACCACCCCGAAGACGGACGTCTCCGTCAGCCAGGCCCAGGAGTACGCCGAAGAGGCCTCCGGCCACGACGCGATCGTCCAGCAGCTCGGCAACGGCTCCCTGCGCATCCAGGTCGGCGGCCTGGACACCGCGCAGTCCGACCAGGTCCGCGCGGAGCTCGCCAAGGACTTCAACCTCGCCGAGGACAAGATCGCGGCGGAGCTCGTCGGCCCCAGCTGGGGCGAGCAGATCGCCAACAAGGCCTGGACCGGCCTCGGGGTCTTCATGATCCTGGTGGTGATCTACCTCGCCATCGCCTTCGAGTGGCGGATGGCCGTGGCGGCACTCGTCGCCCTCATCCACGACCTCACGATCACGGTCGGCATCTACTCCCTGGTCGGCTTCGAGGTCACCGTCGGCACGGTCATCGGTCTGTTGACCATCCTCGGTTACTCGCTGTACGACACCGTCGTCGTCTTCGACTCCCTCAAGGAGCAGACGAAGGACATCACCAAGCAGACCCGCTTCACCTACAGCGAGCTCGCCAACCGCTCGATCAACGGCACCCTGGTCCGTTCGATCAACACCACCGTGGTCGCGCTGCTGCCGGTCGCCGGCCTGCTCTTCATCGGCGGTGGCTTCCTCGGCGCCGGCATGCTCAACGACATCTCGCTGTCGCTGTTCGTGGGTCTCGCCGCCGGCGCGTACTCCTCGATCTTCATCGCCACCCCGCTGGTCGCCGACCTCAAGGAGCGCGACCCCTCGATCAAGGCCCTCAGGAAGCGCATCCTGGCCAAGCGCGCCAGCGCCGCGGCCAAGGGAGAGCAGTTCGACGAGGAGGACGGTCCCGCTCCCGAGGCCGCCGTCGTCGGCCCCCGGCCGAGCCGCCGCGGCAGCCAGGAGCACCGAGGATGACCGCCGGGGCCCAGGACGTCACCGAGCTCCTGCTCAGCCGGATCCGTGACGTTCCCGACTATCCGAAGCCGGGCGTGCTGTTCAAGGACATCACGCCGCTGCTCGCGGACCCGACGGCGTTCACCGCCCTCACCGACGCCCTGGCCGCGCTGTGCTCCACGCACGGCGCGACCAAGATCGTCGGCCTGGAGGCCCGCGGCTTCATCCTGGCCGCTCCGGTGGCCGTCCGGGCCGGCCTCGGCTTCGTCCCGGTCCGCAAGGCCGGCAAGCTCCCCGGGGCCACCCTCCGACAGGCCTACGAGCTGGAGTACGGCACCGCCGAGATCGAGGTGCACGCCGAGGACCTGGTCCCCGGCGACCGGGTCATGGTCATCGACGACGTCCTCGCCACCGGAGGCACCGCCGAGGCGTCCATCGAGCTGATCCGTCGTGCCGGCGCCGAGGTCGCAGGCGTCGCGGTGCTCATGGAACTCGGCTTCCTCCCGGGCCGCGCCCGGCTGGAGCCGAACCTCAACGGCGCGCCGCTCCAGGCGCTGATCACGGTCTGACGTCGGGATTCGCACCGATGAGGGGCGCTCCGGGGAATCCCCGGAGCGCCCCTCGCGTTCTTCCGGACGCCCCTGATGCCCGCCCGGAAGGAGTCCGAAACCCGGGCGCGTGAGCACCGACAGTCTTGGCTCGATACCATGGCCTTTCCGGGGCCTGACCGGGGGATCCGGAACCGCACGAGGAGCGCTCTTGCCAGACGAGGCCCAGCCACTCTCCGCCGCGCAGCCCGACCCGAAGGCCGAAAAGGCCGCGCCGGGGTCCGGCACGTCCCAGAACGAGCCAGCGGAGACCAGGCCCACGCCCCCCGCTGCGCCCGCCCCCGCACCGTCCTCTCCCTCTCCCGAGCGCCCCGCCCCCGCCCGCCCGGGCGGCTCGTCCAACCGGGTCCGCGCCCGCCTCGCCCGGCTCGGCGTGCAGCGCTCCTCCCCGTACAACCCGGTCCTCGAACCCCTGCTGCGGATCGTCCGCTCCAACGATCCCAAGATCGAGACGTCGACGCTCCGCCAGGTCGAGCGGGCCTACCAGGTCGCCGAGCGCTGGCACCGCGGGCAGAAGCGCAAGAGCGGCGACCCGTACATCACGCACCCGCTCGCCGTCACCACCATCCTCGCCGAGCTCGGCATGGACCCGGCCACGCTGATGGCCGGACTGCTCCACGACACCGTCGAGGACACCGAATACGGCCTCGACACCCTGCGCCGCGACTTCGGCGACCAGGTCGCCCTGCTCGTCGACGGCGTCACCAAGCTCGACAAGGTCAAATTCGGCGAAGCGGCCCAGGCCGAGACCGTCCGCAAGATGGTCGTCGCCATGGCCAAGGACCCGCGCGTCCTGGTCATCAAGCTCGCCGACCGCCTGCACAACATGCGCACCATGCGCTACCTCAAGCGGGAGAAGCAGGAGAAGAAGGCCCGCGAGACCCTTGAGATCTATGCGCCGCTGGCCCACCGGCTGGGCATGAACACCATCAAGTGGGAGCTCGAGGACCTCGCCTTCGCGATCCTCTACCCCAAGATGTACGACGAGATCGTCCGACTCGTCGCCGAGCGCGCCCCCAAACGCGACGAGTACCTCGCCATAGTGACCGACGAGGTCCAGGCCGACCTGCGTGCCGCTCGGATCAAGGCCACCGTCACCGGACGGCCGAAGCACTACTACAGCGTCTACCAGAAGATGATCGTCCGCGGCCGTGACTTCGCGGAGATCTACGACCTGGTCGGCATCCGCGTCCTCGTCGACACGGTGCGGGACTGCTATGCCGCCCTCGGCACCGTCCACGCGCGGTGGAACCCGGTCCCCGGCCGGTTCAAGGACTACATCGCGATGCCCAAGTTCAACATGTACCAGTCGCTGCACACGACGGTCATCGGGCCCAACGGCAAGCCCGTCGAGCTCCAGATCCGGACCTTCGACATGCACCGGCGCGCCGAGTACGGCATCGCCGCGCACTGGAAGTACAAGCAGGAGGCCGTCGCCGGTGCCTCCAAGGTCCGCGCCGACGTGCCGAAGAAGGCGGGCAAGGACGACCACCTCAACGACATGGCGTGGCTGCGGCAGCTCCTCGACTGGCAGAAGGAGACCGAGGACCCCGGTGAGTTCCTGGAGTCGCTGCGCTTCGACCTCTCCCGCAACGAGGTCTTCGTCTTCACGCCGAAGGGCGACGTCATCGCCCTGCCCGCCGGTGCCACCCCGGTCGACTTCTCCTACGCGGTCCACACCGAGGTCGGCCACCGCACGATAGGAGCACGGGTCAACGGACGGCTGGTGCCGCTCGAATCGACCCTGGACAACGGCGACCTGGTCGAGGTCTTCACCTCCAAGGCGGCCGGCGCGGGGCCCTCCCGGGACTGGCTGGGATTCGTCAAGTCACCGCGCGCCCGGAACAAGATCCGCGCCTGGTTCTCCAAGGAACGCCGGGACGAGGCCATCGAGCAGGGCAAGGACGCCATCGCGCGGGCCATGCGCAAGCAGAACCTGCCGATCCAGCGGATCCTGACCGGTGACTCCCTCGTCACCCTCGCCCACGAGATGCGCTACAACGACATCTCCTCGTTGTACGCGGCGATCGGCGAGGGGCACGTCACCGCGCAGTCCATCGTGCAGAAGCTGGTCCAGGCGCTCGGCGGCGAAGAGGCCGCCACCGAAGAGATCGACGAGGCCGCCCCGCCCACCCGGGGGCGTTCCAAGCGCCGCTCCAGTGCCGATCCCGGCGTCGTCGTCAAGGGCGTCGAGGACGTCTGGGTGAAGCTGGCCCGCTGCTGCACCCCCGTGCCCGGCGATCCGATCATCGGGTTCGTCACCCGCGGCAGCGGCGTGTCCGTCCACCGCAGCGACTGCGTCAACGTGGAGTCGCTGTCCAGGGAACCGGAGCGGATCCTCGAGGTCGAATGGGCACCGACCCAGTCCTCGGTCTTCCTGGTCGCCATCCAGGTGGAGGCCCTGGACCGCTCCCGGCTCCTCTCCGACGTCACCCGGGTCCTCTCGGACCAGCACGTCAACATCCTCTCGGCGGCCGTCCAGACCTCCCGTGACCGGGTCGCCACCTCGCGCTTCACCTTCGAAATGGGCGACCCGAAGCACCTGGGCCACGTCCTGAAGGCCGTGCGCGGGGTCGAGGGCGTCTACGACGTGTACCGGGTGACCTCGGCCCGCCGCCCCTAGACGCGTTCCGAAAGCCCCGCCCGCCCCGCACTCCGGGGCGAACGGGGCCGCGCTTCCGGCACGCGTCCCGGTCAGCACGAAGGGGGCGGCCCCGGTACTTCCGTACC
>NZ_JBHYMK010000032.1:0-86870 GCF_042743065.1 Streptomyces sp. NPDC058872 | reverse complement strand
GCCCCGGTCCCATCGGACCGGGGCGGCCCTTCGCGTGTTGCCTCGGAGTCAGCGGGAGCGCTTCGCGAGGCGCTCCACGTCGAGCAGGATCACGGCACGCGCCTCCAGGCGCAGCCAGCCGCGCTGGGCGAAGTCGGCGAGTGCCTTGTTGACCGTCTCGCGGGAGGCGCCGACCAGCTGGGCCAGTTCCTCCTGGGTGAGGTCGTGGACGACGTGGATGCCTTCCTCGGACTGCACGCCGAAGCGGCGCGACAGGTCCAGGAGCGCGCGGGCCACGCGGCCCGGGACGTCGGAGAAGACCAGGTCGGACATCTGGTCGTTGGTCTTGCGCAGTCGGCGGGCGACGGCGCGCAGCAGCGCGGTGGCCACCTCGGGGCGGGCGTTCAGCCACGGCTGGAGGTCACCGTGGCCCAGACCGAGCAGCTTGACCTCGGTCAGCGCGGTGGCGGTGGCGGTGCGCGGGCCGGGGTCGAAGAGGGACAGCTCGCCGATGAGTTCGCCGGGGCCGAGGACGGCCAGCATGTTCTCGCGGCCGTCGGGGGAGGTGCGGTGCAGCTTCACCTTGCCCTCGGTGACCACGTACAGGCGGTCACCGGGGTCGCCCTCGTGGAAGAGCGCGTCGCCACGGGCGAGCGTCGCCTCACTCATTGAGGCGCGCAGCTCGGCAGCCTGCTCGTCATCGAGCGCCGCGAAGAGCGGGGCGCGCCGCAGAACGTCGTCCACGAGTTCTCTCCTACTGTCGACCTGCTCAAAGGACCTGGGTCCCATGATGCCGGACGCACAAAACAGTGCGATCAATCACAACAAGTTTGACGCACCGAGCCGCCCACCCGTACGTCAGGGGCCCGATTGGGCTCCGATCGGCCGTGCCCGGGGCGGATGTCGGTGACGGCGCTTAGGCTGGCCGGGTGTCCAACTCGCCGGTGAGAGCGCAGGCCAAGGGGGCTGGAAGAGTGTCGGCCGAAGGTAATTCCGCCGTGGGCGAACGCGGCGCGCCGAAACGGGCAAAAGGTGTAAAAGGTGAGGCTGTGGGGCCTGCTGGAACTGCCGATCCCGCCAAGGTCGCCGCACCCGTGAAGCCCGCCGAGACGTCGGCCGAGGGTGCCGCGCCCGCGAAGTCCACGCGGTCGGCGAAGCCCGCGAAGTCCACGCGGTCGGCGAAGCCCGAGTCGCGGCTCGCCATGGTCCGCCGTGCCCGGAAGATCAACCGGGAGCTCGCCGAGGTCTACCCGTATGCCCATCCGGAGCTGGACTTCCGCAACCCCTTCGAGCTGCTCGTCGCCACGGTCCTCTCGGCCCAGACCACCGATCTCCGGGTCAACCAGACCACCCCCGCCCTCTTCGCGAAGTACCCCACCCCCGAGGACCTCGCCGCCGCGGTGCCGGAGGAGGTGGAGGAACTGATCCGGCCGACCGGCTTCTTCCGCGCCAAGACCAAGTCGATCATGGGGCTGGCCGCCGCCCTCCGGGACGACTTCGGCGGAGAGGTGCCCGGACGCCTCCAGGACCTCGTGAAGCTGCCCGGCGTGGGCCGCAAGACCGCCTTCGTCGTCCTGGGCAACGCCTTCGGTGTCCCCGGCATCACCGTCGACACCCACTTCATGCGTCTCGCCCGGCGCTGGGGATGGACCGCCTCGGACGATCCGGTGAAGATCGAGGCCGAGGTCGCCGAGATCTTCCCGAAGAGCGAGTGGACGATGCTCTCGCACCGGGTGATCTTCCACGGCCGCCGCATCTGCCACGCCCGCAAGCCCGCCTGCGGCGCCTGCCCGATCACCCACCTCTGCCCCTCGTACGGGGAGGGTGAGACCGACCCCGAGAAGGCGAGGAAGCTGCTCAAGTACGAGAAGGGCGGCCTCCCCGGCCAGCGGCTGAACCCGCCGCCCGGCTACCCCGGCCGTCCGGCGCCCCCGCTGGGCTCCCCCACCTGAACCCGGCCGGGGAGGCCTCCCCGAGTTCCTCCGGAACCGACCCGGAGGGAGGAGCCCCGGACGCGCTCCCCCGGGAGCGCCCACCGGGAACCTCGGGAACCCCTCCCGAGCCCCCTCGGGACGGGGCGGGAACGAACCCGTCCACCGATCGCGTTGAGAATCCACGGGGGTGCCCATGACGCGCACTGACGAAGAGATCCACGGCCCCACCGGCTCGGGCGGCCTGCTCAGCCGCCACGGGCTGCCCGACTGGCTCGGGCCCGTCGACCGGGCCGCCCGCACGGTCCGGCCCGAGCAGCTGAGCCGCTTCCTGCCGCCGGCGAGCGGCGCGGGGCGCCAGTCCGCCGTCCTCGTCCTGTTCGGCGAGGGCGAGCAGGGGCCCGAGCTGCTGCTCATGGAGCGCGCCGGCAGCCTGCGCTCACACGCCGGACAGCCCTCCTTCCCCGGCGGCGCCCTCGACCCCGAGGACGGCGACCCGGCAGACGGCGGGTTGCTGCGCGCCGCCCTGCGCGAGGCCCGGGAGGAGACCGGACTCGACCCGGCGGGCGTCCAGCTCTTCGGGGTGCTGCCCCGGCTCTACATTCCGGTCAGCGGCTTCGTCGTCACCCCGGTCCTCGGCTGGTGGCGCGCCCCCAGCCCGGTCGGCGTCGTGGACCCCGGCGAGACCGCACGCGTCTTCACCGTGCCCGTGGCGGATCTCACGGATCCCGCCAACCGGGCCACCACCGTCCACCCGAGCGGCCACAAGGGCCCCGCTTTCCTCGTGGCATCTGCCCTGGTCTGGGGTTTTACTGCCGGAGTCATCGACCGGCTGCTTCACTACGCGGGCTGGGAGCGCCCCTGGGACCGGTCCAAGCAGGTCCCGCTCGACTGGCGCTCATGACAGGCTGACCTTCGGGACGGGCCGGTTACGGGCCGAACGACCCGGGCGACCGGAAACGAATCTGCGAGGCTATTGACGGTGAACGTGCTGGACATCTTGTTGCTGCTCGCCGCCGTGTGGTTCGCAGTCATCGGTTATCGCCAGGGATTCGTGGTCGGCGTCCTCTCGGTGATCGGGTTCCTCGGCGGAGGCCTCGTCGCCGTGCTGCTGCTCCCGGTCCTCTGGGACCAGCTGACGGACAACAGCGAGGTCTCGACCACCGCCACCGTCGTCTTCGTGATGGTGGTCATCGTCTGCGCCTCCATCGGCCAGGCCTTCACCACCCACCTCGGCAACAAGCTGCGCCGGCACATCACCTGGTCGCCCGCCCGTGCCCTCGACGCCACCGGCGGCGCCCTCGTCAACGTCGTGGCGATGCTGCTGGTGGCCTGGTTGCTCGGCTCCGCCGTCGCCCGCACCTCGCTGCCCACCCTGGGCAAGGAGGTGCGGAACTCCAAGGTGCTGCTCGGCGTGGAGCGGGTGATGCCGGATCAGGCCTCCGGATGGTTCGACGACTTCAGCTCCACCCTCGCCCGCAGCGGCTTCCCCCAGGTCTTCAACTCGTTCGCCAACGAGCCCATCACCCCGGTCACGCCGCCCGACCCGGCGCTCGCCGACAGCCCGGTTGCGGCCCTGGCGCAGCGCTCCATCGTCAAGGTCGTCGGTACCGCACAGAGCTGCGGAAAGGTCCTCGAAGGCACCGGCTTCGTCTTTGCCGACCGCCGCATCATGACCAATGCGCACGTCGTCGGCGGCGTTGACGAGCCGACCGTCCAGATAGGCGGCGAAGGCAAGCTCTACGACGCCAAGGTCGTCCTCTACGACTGGCAGCGCGACATCGCCGTCCTGGACGTTCCCGGCCTCAAGGCCACCCCGCTGGCCTTCACCGATGAGGACGCGCACAGCGGCGACGACGCGATCGTCGCCGGATTCCCGGAGAACGGCTCGTACGACGTGCGCTCGGCCCGCGTGCGGGGTCGCATCAGCGCCAAGGGCCCCGACATCTACCATCGCGACGAGGTGCGCAGGGACGTGTACTCCCTGTACGCGACCGTCCGCCAGGGAAATTCCGGAGGTCCGCTCCTCGCCGAGGACGGCAAGGTGTACGGCGTGATCTTCGCCCGCTCCCTCGACGACGCGAACACCGGCTACGCGCTGACGGTCGACGAGATCCGCGAGGACATCGAACGCGGCCGGACCGCCTCCCAGCAGGTCGACACGCAGGCCTGCGCCCTCTAGGCCAGGCCCCGGTGGACCTGGCCTAGAGGACCTAGGCGGTGTCCCTGGGATGCCGAAGTCGCGCCGAGACCCATCGGGCCCTGCGGCGCAGGATGCGTGAGATCCCCACCCCTTGCCCCGCGCGCCCCTGCTCCTGAGGGCCGCCCCTCTCCCGGGAGGCCGGCCCCGTGGCCGAGCGGCGGTCGCGTGCTGTCGTGTCACCGTAGTTGTGCGTCCAGCCCATACTCCGACGTCTGCCCGGGGGCCAAGGTCGGTAACCGCCCTCGGGCCCGCCAATTGGAGTATGCGCGGGGCACATGGCCGTTCGACGGATGCCTGTGCGCCAAACGGCACGGACGGACCGTCAGCAGCCCTGCCCGGCGCCTTCGACGGCGTGACCCGGAGCCCTTCAGCGGTCCGGCTCGGGGTCCTTCAGCGGTCCGGCTCGGGGTCCTTCAGCCAGTTCACGAGCTCCGAGCTGAAGGCCACGGGGTCCTCCTCGTGGGGGAAGTGCCCGAGGCCGTCGAAGAGCCGCCAGCGATACGGCGCCTCCACGTACTGACCGGATCCCGCGGCGCTGCGGGTGCGCATCACCGGGTCCAGCGAGCCGTGCAGATGGAGCGTGGGGACGCGCACCGGCCGTTTCATGCGCCGGTTGAACTGGAGGCCGTCCGGGCGGGCCAGCGACCGCACCATCCAGCGGTACGGCTCGATCGAGCAGTGTGCCGTCGACGGCACGCACATCGCCCGCCGGTACGTCTCGACGGCCTCCTCGTCGACCGGCTTCGGACCCGTCCAGTCCCGGATCAGCTCGCCCACGAGCGCCCCGTCGTCCGCGACGAGCTGACGCTCCGGCAGCCACGGCCGCTGGAAGCCCCACACGTGCGAACCGGCCCGTGACTGCGCGAAGTCGGAGAGCATCGCCGAGCGCCAGCGGCGCGGGTGCGGCATCGAGGACACCGCGAGCCGGCGCACCAGCTTCGGCCGCATGACGGCCGCCGTCCAGGCGAGGTAGCCACCCAGGTCGTGCCCGACGAGCGCCGCGTCCGGCTCGCCCAGGGAGCGGACGACACCGGTGATGTCGAGGGCCAGGTTCGCGGGGTCGTACCCCCGGGGCGTGCGGTCGCTGCCGCCCACCCCGCGCAGGTCCATCGCCACGGCCCGGAAGCCCGCCTCGGCGAGTGCGGGCAACTGATGGCGCCAGGTCCACCAGAACTGCGGGAATCCGTGCAGGAGCAGCACCAGCGGCCCGTCACCCATCTCGGCGATGTGAAAACGGGCGCCGTTGGCGGCCACGTCGCGATGGGTCCACGGCCCGTCGAGCCGTACGGGCCCGCCGCTGCCGTTGCTGCTCTCGGGGAGGGTCATACGGACGAGCGTCCCACAACGGACGCCTTGTCCAGCGCCTTGTCCAGCTCCGGGCGCGGGTGCGGCTTCACGTTCTGCACGATCGCGGCCGTCTGCTTGGCGGAGGCGATGGACTTCTCCGGCGGCTTGACCTTCTTGAACTTGGCGACGGCGATCACCCCGAGCAGGATCGCGAGCAGCACGTTGAAGGCGAAGGACAGCAGGAAGCACCAGGCCAGGTTCCAGCCCTCGTTGCCGTTGTGGCCGCCGGTCCAGGCGTTGATGGCGTAGGCGAGCGCGAAGCTCAGCATCGGCAAGGAGAACAGCAGTACCACGAGGGCGCCGATCCCCGTGATGCTGCCGAACAGGCCGCGCCGGACGTCCTGCCTCAGTTCGGCCTTGGCCAGGGCGATCTCGTCGTGCACCAGCGCGGACATCTCGGCGGTCGCCGAGGCGACCAGCTGTCCAAGGCTGCGCTCGGTTCCGTCGAACGGGTCGCTCATCGCTGCTCCCTCTTCTCTTCTGCGGTCCGAGGTCCTCTTCAACGGTCCCTCTTCTACGGTCCGCCTCAGATCATGCCGGACGGTCGGCCCCGTCGCGCGATGCCCCCGCCAGTTCGGCGCGCTTGCGGTGCTCGGCGGCCTTCTTCTCGTAGATCTCGGCCATGCGAAGGTGGTACGCCGGGTCGTCCTGCTCGTAGATGTCGGGGATCCCGTCCTGGTCCTCGTCGCGCTCCTCCTCGGCGCACAAGGCCTGGTACTTGCGGACCCGCAGCTTCAGCAGGACGGAGGCGAAGACGGCTGCGATGAGCGAGCCGATCAGGACGGCGGCCTTCACCTCGTCGGTGAGGACGGCGTCCCCGGCGAAGGCGAGTTCCCCGATCAGGAGCGAGACGGTGAAGCCGATGCCGGCGAGGGAGGCGACGGCGAACACGTCCGGCCAGGACAGTTCGGGGTTGAGCTCCGCCCGGGTGAAGCGGGCGGTGAGCCAGGTGCCGCCGAAGATGCCGATCGCCTTGCCGACGACGAGCCCCAGGACGACGCCGAGGGTGACCGGCTGGGTGAAGACGTCTCCGATCGCGCGGCTCGAAATGCTCACGCCGGCGGAGAACAGGGCGAAGAGGGGAACGGCGAAGCCGGCTGAGAGCGGCCTGACCAGGTGCTCGATGTGCTCTCCCGGGGAGTGCTGCTCGCCCTCCCGGGTGCTGCAGCGAAGCATCAGGCCCATGGCGACGCCGGCGATGGTGGCGTGGACGCCGCTGTTGTACATGAGGCCCCAGATGACCAGGGCCAGCGGCACGTACACGTACCAGCCCCGGACGCCCTTGCGGAGCAGCAGCCAGAAGACGAGGAGCCCGGCGGCGGCACCGCCGAGCGCGAAGAAGTTGAGGTCGCTGGTGAAGAAGACCGCGATGATCAGGATCGCGAACAGGTCGTCGACGACGGCGAGGGTGAGCAGGAAGGCGCGCAGTGCGGACGGCAGGGACGTGCCGATGACGGCGAGGACGGCGAGCGCGAAGGCGATGTCGGTCGCGGTGGGCACCGCCCAGCCGTCCATCGAGCCGTTGCCGATGACGTTCACCAGGGCGTAGACGAGGGCGGGCGCCGCCATGCCGCAGAGCGCGGCGACGACGGGGAGCATGGCCGCCTTGGGGTCACGCAGCTCGCCCGCGACCAGTTCGCGCTTGAGCTCGATGCCTGCGACGAAGAAGAAGATCGCGAGGAGGCCGTCGGCGGCCCAGTGCTGGATCGACAGGTCGAGACCGAGCGAGGCGGGACCGATGTGGAAGTCGCGCACGGACTCGTAGCTGTCGCGTATCGGGGTGTTCGCCCAGATGAGGGCGGCTACTGCGGCGACGAGCAGCAGGACGCCGCCGACCGTCTCGGTGCGGAGGGCATCGGCGAGGTAGCGCCGCTCCGGCAGGGAGAGACGGCCGAGGAACTTGCGCTCAGTGGACGCGGACACGTGGGAGACCTCCGGCGGGCAGGCAGGGCAAAGCACATGCCGACCAGACTTCCCGGCTCACCTAGGCATTGCTGTTGCGTCCTCGACGCGATCCTTACTTTACCTAACTTTACCTAACGAGCCCGAGCTGCGTCCGGCGGGGTTTACTTTAGGGGGATTATCCCTTTTCGTCCCCTCGGGGTCGGGGTCGGGGTCGGGGTCGGGGTCGGGGTCGGGGGGCCGAGGGTGGGTGCGGCCGAGGGTGGGTGCGCGTACGCCCGCCCCCGGGAACTCGGGGCGGGCGTACGCGTCATCCGTGTGACGCCGGCTCAGTCCTCGCTGGAGGCGGCCGGGAGCTGGGTCTGGATGAGTGACATCACAGATGAATCGGTCAGCGTGGTGACGTCACCCAGCTCGCGGTTCTCCGCGACGTCGCGGAGCAGTCGGCGCATGATCTTGCCCGATCGGGTCTTCGGGAGTTCCGCCACCGGCAGGATCCGCTTGGGCTTCGCGATGGGGCCGAGGGTCGCACCGACGTGGTTGCGCAGCTCGGCGACGAGGGACTCGTCCTGGCTCGCCGTGCCGCGCAGGATCACGAAGGCGACGATCGCCTGGCCGGTGGTCTCGTCGGCGGCGCCGACGACGGCCGCCTCGGCCACGGCCGGGTGGGAGACGAGGGCCGACTCGACCTCGGTGGTCGAAATGTTGTGACCCGAGACGAGCATGACGTCGTCGACCCGGCCGAGCAGCCAGATGTCCCCGTCCTCGTCCTTCTTGGCGCCGTCCCCGGCGAAGTACTTGCCCTCGAAGCGGGACCAGTAGGTGTCGATGTAGCGCTGGTCGTCGCCCCAGATGGTGCGGAGCATCGACGGCCACGGCTCGGTGAGGACCAGGTAGCCGCCACCGCCGTTCGGCACCTCGTTGGCCTCGTCGTCGACGACGGTGGCCGAGATGCCCGGCAGTGCGCGCTGTGCCGAGCCCGGCTTGGTCTCGGTGACCCCCGGCAGCGGCGACAGCATCATCGCTCCGGTCTCGGTCTGCCACCAGGTGTCCACGATCGGGCACTTGTCGGCCCCGATGTGCTTCCGGTACCACATCCAGGCCTCGGGGTTGATCGGCTCGCCGACCGAGCCGAGCACCCGCAGGCTGGAGAGGTCGAACTTTGCGGGGATGTCGTCGCCCCACTTCATGAACGTGCGGATCAGCGTCGGCGCCGTGTAGAGGATCGTGACGCCGTACTTCTGCACGATCTCGAAGACCCGGCCCTGGTGCGGGGTGTCCGGGGTGCCCTCGTACATGACCTGCGTCGCGCCGTTCGCCAGCGGGCCGTAGACGATGTACGAATGGCCGGTGACCCAGCCGATGTCGGCCGTGCACCAGTAGACGTCGGTCTCCGGCTTCAGGTCGAAGACGGCGTGGTGGGTGTACGCGGCCTGGGTGAGGTAGCCGCCGGAGGTGTGCAGGATGCCCTTCGGCTTCCCGGTGGTTCCCGAGGTGTAGAGGATGAAGAGCGGGTGCTCCGCGGGGAACGCCTCCGGAGTGTGCTCGGTGGACTGGCGGGCGACGATGTCGTCCCACCACACGTCGCGGCCTTCGGTGAAGGCGGTGTCCTGACCGGTGCGGCGGACCACGAGGACGTGCTCGACCTGCGGGCACTTGGCGACCGCCTCGTCGATGGCGGGCTTGAGGGCGGACGGCTTGCCCCGGCGGTAGCCGCCGTCGGCGGTGACGACCACCTTGGCGTCCGCGTCCTGGATGCGGGAGGCGACGGCGTCGGCCGAGAACCCGCCGAAGACGACCGAGTGGGCGGCGCCGACGCGGGCGCAGGCCAGCATCGTGACGGCCGCCTCGGGGATCATCGGCAGGTAGACGGCGACCCGGTCACCCTTGCGGACGCCCAGTTCGGTCAGGGCGTTGGCGGCCTTGGAGACCTCGTCCTTGAGTTCGGCGTAGGTGATGGCGCGACTGTCGCCGGGCTCGCCCTCGAAGTGGATGGCGACCCGGTCGCCGAGGCCGGCCTCGACGTGCCGGTCGACGCAGTTGTACGCGACGTTCAGCTCGCCGTCAGCGAACCACTTGGCGAACGGCGGGTTCGACCAGTCGAGGGTCTCGGTCGGCTCGGTGGCCCAGCTGAGGCGCTTGGCCTGCTCGGCCCAGAAGCCCAGCCGGTCCGCCTTGGCCTGCTCGTACGCCTCCGCCGTCACGTTGGCGTCCGCGGCCAGCTCGGCGGGCGGCGTGAACCGCCGCTCTTCCTTGAGCAGGTTGGCCAAGGATTCGTTGCTCACGAACATCTCCCTTTCCCAGGGCGTCCTCTGTGCTTATGTGTCCCGCGTCATAGCTCACCAGTCGGAGGCCCGGGTGACAAGAGCCTCCAGAGAATTGGTTTAGACCTGTGAGTGGCTTGACGTGCGGTGCCCCTTCCCCCTCGAGAGGGAAAAGGGGCCACACGGTCTCACGGTCGCGCGGGGGCAATGGTTCAGGACGCGCGGGGATTCGGACGCCTCGCTCCTCCGATCCGCACCGGGGCCCTGCCCGCGGGCGGCCCGCCTTCCGGACGCGGCAGTGGCCAGGCGGCCCCAGGTCCGGGAGGTGCGGCCGCCCGCAGACCGGCTCAGGACGCGCGGGCCGCTTCGCGGTGCTCCGCGGGCATCACCTGGGTGAAGACGTCGTCATAGCTGTGCACCTCGTCCGTCTCGGCGAGCAGGTACGCCTGTGCCTCGCCCACGTGGAAGTACACGCCGTGCAGGGTGAGGGTGCCCTCGGCCAGTCTGCGGGCGACCGACTCGTACGACCGCAGGTGCTCCAGTTGCTGGACCACGTTCGTCAGGCAGAGCTGCTCGATCGCATCGGTCGGAAGCCGCCCGGAGATCCTGGCCCAGGCGTGCCTCCTGCTCGCCATCCGCTCCAGGCTGGGCAGACCGTGGCGCAGCCAGCGGCGCAGCGGGGTCTGGGGGTCCTTCGGGCTTCCGTTGAGCAGGGCCTGCATCGCGCCGCAGCCGGAGTGGCCGCAGACGGTGATCGATTCGACCTGCAGCACCTCCACTGCGTACTCGATCGCGGCTGCCACCGAGTCGTCCCCGTTCTCCTCGCCGGGGAGCGGGACGAGGTTGCCGACGTTGCGCACGGTGAAGAGGTCACCAGGACCGCTGGAGGTGATCATGCTGGTGACGAGGCGGGAGTCGGCACAGGTCAAGAAGAGCTGGGAGGGGCTCTGCCCTTCCCGTGCGAGCCGCGCGAGTTCGTCCCGTACGAGCGGGGCGGTGTTCTGTTGGAACTTGCCGATGCCGTTCGCCAGGCGGATTCCTGCCGTCCGTTCGGGGACGTCCTGCTCGTCCTTTTCGGCCGGGGGTTCCCCGCACTGGTGGTTGTGCCAGGGGGTCCAGGGGCGGCAGCAGGAGTGCGGACCGACGGCGGACGCCGTGATGGTGGTGGGGTCGGCGATTCGGGTGCCGGAGGGGCCGGTCGTCTTGACCGTGCCGCCGTGGGCGAGGTGCCCTGCGGTCCAGTCGCTCAGGGTTTCGTAGGCCGCGTGGTCCATGAAGGAGCCGTCGAGCTCGACCATCACGTCGGAGCCCTGCGGAAGCTGGTGCAGGGCCCGGCTGAGCCGAGGCACGGCGAGGAAGGTCAGCTGGCCCCGGACGCGCAGCAGGTGGACGCCGTCCTGCTGCTCGTGGGTGATCCGGGTGCGGGTGAGCCGGTGCAGGGCCACGGCGACGGCCACGGCGATGCCGAGGGCGACGCCCTCCAGGATCCCGATGAGCACGACTCCGGCCAGTGTCACCGCGTAGACGATGACCTCGCGGTGCCGGGTGACGGTGCGGATGCGGGTGATGTTCACCATCTGGATGCCGACCACCATGACGAGCGCGGCGAGCGCCGGCAGCGGGATGAGATCGAGTGCCGGCACCAGCAGTAGTGCTGCCAGTACGACCCACAACCCGTGCAGCATGGTCGAGTTGCGACTGACCGCACCTGCCGAGACGTTGGCGACGCTGCGGACGGCGACCCCGGCGACCGGAAGGCCGCCGAGCGCACCGGAGACCATGTTGGCCGCTCCCTGACCGGCGAGCTCGCGGTCAAGGTCGGAGCGGGGGACGCCTCGGCCGTGGTCCGCACGGGCGGCGACCAACTTGTCGACCGCGACGGCCGACAGGAGCGACTGCACGCTGGTCACGAGGGTGATCGTGAGCACCCCGGCCGCAATGCCGAGGACCGGCCCCTCCGGCAGGCCGGGCAGGGCGTGGCTGCTCCAGGACGGCAGGTCCACCCGGGGGACGGCGAGTCCGGCGAAGGTGGCTGCTGCCGTCGCCCCGGCCACCGCAACGAGTGCGGCGGGCGCCTTCTTGGCGATTCGGCCCGCGCGGCCCGGTAGGTGCGGCCAGCCCAACAGCACTGTCACGGTGAGGACGCTGATGGCGAGGGCGGCCGGGTGGACGCGCGCCAACTGGGCGGGCAGGCCGAGCGCGTTGTCGACGGCCGAGCTCTGTGGGGTGCCGCCCAGCACGATGTGGAGTTGGGCGAGGGCGATGGTGACGCCGATTCCGGCCAGCATGCCGTGCACGATCGCGGGCGAGACGGCGAGTGCCGATCGCGCCACGCGCACGACGGACAGGGCAAGTTGGGCGAGGCCGGCGAGGAAGGTGATGGCGCAGGTGGTGCGCCAGCCGTAGCGCTGGATGAGCTCGGCCGTCACCACGGTGAGTCCGGCCGCGGGGCCGCTCACCTGGAGCGGGGAACCGCCGAACCGGCCTGCGACGAGGCCGCCGACGGCGGCGGCCACCAGACCGGACTGGAGCGGGGCTCCGGTGGCGAGTGCGATGCCCAGCGAGAGCGGCAACGCGATCAAGAAGACGGCGATGGACGCGGAGAGGTCCGCGCCGGCGATGCGGAAGCGGCGGGGCCCCTCCGGTGGGCTGTGGGGCCGCTGGGTTCGGGGCCGGTTGGTCGTGCGGGCAGGGGTGCAGAGGGTCATGTTCCCGTCTCCTCCGGGGCAGCGCGGTCGCGGCTCGTGCGGGGTGTACGGCGGGGACACCGACGCGGTGCGACAGGGCACCGATCAACGCTCGGTAAATGAAGGGTAATGGAGAGTAAAGTCTGCGGCACTATTTTCAGGGCAAATGGGGCAATGATTCACCGATTCCGGTGACAGAACGTGTGCGTACCGCTTGTCGTTGACGCTCCCCGGTCCCGACAGTGCGACGTTGACGCCGCTTGTAAGGAAATCCGAGGATCCGAGGAGAGTGCGCGGATGTCAGTCGCCCGGAGAAAGAACACCGCCCGGAAGCAGGTGCTGGCCGTCGGCGCCCTCACCCTTGCCCTGGCCACCGGCCTCGCCGGCTGCTCCGGCTCAGACGACGCCGCCACGAAGGCGGCGCCGGGCGGCCCCGGAGCCAAGAAGGCTCCGGCCGTGGCCGCCCCGCAGAGCGCACCCCGACTGATCGGTGACGGATCGACCGCCTTCACCGGAGCCCAGCCCCACCAGCCGACCTGGCAGCGCCTCAAGCCGGGGGAGACCCCGCCGCAGTTCGTGGTCTTCTCCTGGGACGGCGCGGGGGAGGACAGCCAGAAGCTGTTCTCCCACTTCCGCTCGGTGGCCAAGAAGTACGACGCCACCATGACGTACTTCCTCAGCGGCGTGTACCTGCTGCCCGAGGAGAAGCGGGAGCTCTACGATCCGCCGCGGCACAGTCCCGGCCGTTCCGACATCGGGTTCAACGACGTCGAGGGAATCCGCGACACCGTCCGCGAACTGCGTGCCGCTTGGCAGGAGGGCAACGAGATCGGCACCCACTTCAACGGGCACTTCTGCGGGAAGGACGGTGGCGTCGGCACCTGGACGGTCGAGGAGTGGAAGAGCGAGATCAACCAGGCCAAGTCCTTCGTCAAGAACTGGAAGACCAATGCAGGACTGCGCACCGAGCAGCCCCTGCCCTTCGACTACGACAAGGAGCTCGTCGGCGCCCGCACTCCCTGTCTGGAAGGCCGGAAGAACTTCGTCCAGGCGGCGGCCCAGATGGGCTTCCGCTATGACACCAGTGGCGTCAACGACCAGATCTGGCCCAAGAAGGACTCGGGCCTGTGGGACCTGTCGATGCAGCTCGTGCCCGTCCCCGGCCGCGCCTTCCAGACCCTCTCCATGGACTACAACTTCCTGGTCAACCAGTCCGGCACCACTCAGGGCGACCCCTC
The DNA here is from genome assembly GCF_042743065.1 of Streptomyces sp. NPDC058872. Lineage (NCBI taxonomy): Bacteria > Bacillati > Actinomycetota > Actinomycetes > Kitasatosporales > Streptomycetaceae > Streptomyces > Streptomyces sp. NPDC058872. The sequence continues at coordinate 73,319 of NZ_JBHYMK010000032.1, read as the reverse complement.
CCAACACCGTTACTGGGGCGACCAGATGCGCGACGGGCTGGTGCAGGCCTTCGAGCGCTCCTACCGGGGCAACCGTGCGCCGCTGATCATCGGCAACCACTTCGAGTCCTGGAACGGCGGCACGTACATGCGCGCCGTCGAGGAGACCATCGCCACGGTCTGTGTGCAGAAGGACGTCAAGTGCGTCTCCTTCCGCCAGCTCGCCGACTGGCTCGATGCGCAGGACCCCGAGGTCATCGCCAAGATGCGCACGCTGAAGGTCGGGGAGGCCCCGCAGGGCGGCTGGCAGGCCTTCCTGGCGGCCCAGCCGTCCGCCGCCCCGGCGGGTGCGCCCGCGGCTAAGCAGGCTGGACGGCACTGAGCCCTTCGGACAGCACGAACCCGGGGTCGACCTGCGCCGCCAGGTCGACCCCGGTCTTGGCGTTGCCCCAGCTCTCCGCGTTGCGCAGGTGGAAGTGGACCATCTGGCGCGTGTAGCGCTCCCAGTCGCGATGGGCGTACGAGTCGTCCGCCGCGTCCTGGAGGTGCTGGAGGGCCATGCGGTTCTCCGCCTCCAGGAGCTCGAACCGCGGAGGACGTCCCTTCTCCATGGCGCGGACCCAGTCCGAATGCCCCACCGTCACGAGCAGGTCCTCGCCGACCTCCTCGCGCAGGAAGTCCAGGTCGTCCCGGCCCTGCACCTTGTTGCCGACGACCTTGAGCGCCACGCCGAAGTCCCGGGCGTACTCCTTGTACTGGCGGTACACCGAAACGCCCTTGCGCGTCGGTTCTGCGACCAGGAACGTCATGTCGAAACGGGTGAAGAGGCCCGAGGCGAAGGAGTCCGATCCCGCCGTCATGTCGACGACCACGTATTCGTCGACGCCGTCGACCAGATGGTTGAGGCACAGCTCCACCGCGCCGACCTTCGAGTGGTAGCAGGAGACGCCGAGGTCCGACTCCGTGAAGGGGCCGGTCGCCATCAGCCGGATCCTGCCGTCGTCGAGCTGGACCGGGCGCGCGCACGCGTCGTACACCGGGTTGTCCTCGCGGACCCGCAGCAGCCGCGAGCCCTCCCCCGGCGGCGTCGTCTTGATCATCGCGTCGGATGAGTGGATCCGTGGATTGGAGCCCCGCAAGTACTCCTTGATGAGCGGTAGGTGGGCGCCCATCGCGGGCAGCGCCGCGGCTTCCGACTCGGGCAGGCCGAGTGCGGCGCCCAAGTGCTGGTTGATGTCGGCGTCGACGGCGATGACCGGGGCTTCATTGGCGGCCAGGTGGCGGATGAAGAGGGAGGACAGCGTGGTCTTGCCACTGCCGCCCTTCCCCACGAAAGCGATCTTCATGTTCACCTAGCGTAGCCTCATGGATGCGATGCGTGGTCAAAGTGCGTGAAGAAGACCACTCCTTCGTGGGGTGGGGCCCTGGGGCGCGTAGCCTCCCTACTTATGAGTACGCACGCCTCTGACCCCTTGGCCGCCCTCGGCTCCCTGCCGGGCGTCGCCGATGCGGTGGACTCCGTACGCAAGGCCGTCGACCGGGTGTACGGCCACCGCGTGATGCGTCGCCGCAGCAACGAGATCTCCTCCGAGGCCGCGCTGCGCGGGGCGCGCGGCTCGGCCGCCCTCTCGGGCGCCGACTGGGCCCTGGAAGAGGTCCGGCGGCGCACCGACTTCAGTGCCGACGCCGAGGCCAGGACGGTCGGCGCCGCCCTGCGTCTCGGGGCCGAGGCCGGACAGTTGCTCTCCATCTGGCGCCAGTCCCCGCTGCGCGTGCTGGCCCGCCTGCACCTGGTCGCCGCGGGCGATGAGGGTGCTGCGGACGGCCCGGTGGCGGGCGGCGGTGGCGTCCGCGACTCCGTGGGGCGTCCCCGACTGGACGGCGAGTCGGTCGACGAACCGCTGATCGAAGCTCCGCTTCCGGCACCGGCCGAGGTCGCGGGACGGCTGGACGGCCTTTCCGAGTTGATCGTCGCGGGCAGCGAGGCTCCGGCGCTGGTGACGGCCGCAGTGGTGCACGGCGAGCTCCTTGCGCTGCGCCCCTTCACCTCGTGCAACGGCTTGGTCGCCCGGGCGGCGGAGCGGATCGCACTGGTCGGAAGCGGTCTCGATCCCAAGGCGATCTGTCCGGCAGAGGTTGGCCACGCAGAGCAGGGCAGGGCCGCTTACCTCGCTGCGTTCGAGGGGTACCTGTCAGGGACTCCGGAAGGCGTGGGCGCCTGGATCGCGCACTGCGGCCGCTCGGTCGAACTGGGGGTCCGAGAGTCGACGGCGGTCTGCGAGGCGCTCCAACGCGGCGCCGCCTGAGGGACGCCTCCCTTACGGTGAGCGGGGGCCTGGCGACCGCGCGGTCGACTTCGCGCTCCGTGGCCGGCTGAGGGGCCCGCGCCGGGCTGCACCGGAAGCGTCCGGGGCCATGTGGGACCCACGGCGGGGGAGTGGTGGGAGGTTCCTCGGTGAGTCATCGGCTCCCGGGCTCTGGGGAAGCGGCCGGGACGGGAGACGGGTTGCGGCGGTACCAGTCTCGGTACCGCCGCTGGCACGTCCACCCAGTTACCAAGCGTCCTCGATATGTGCCCATCAAGCCGGGAACTTTGCCCGTGGCCTGGTGCGGCTGGCCCGTAATCGACGGGTCGACGTCGCGTGGGTGCTCGGTTTCGGTGCTAGGTCCGTGGGGCCTTCATGCTCAACAGGTGATCCTCTCGGATGTCCTCGGTCTCGCGGGCCTGATTCCTTTCTACTCCTGTCCGGGAGGAAGCGAAAGTGCTAGCTCCGCTTCTCTGTCGATTGCTCAAATTCGGGCAAAGTCGCCAGCGGGCCGTTGGCCGACCACAGCCTGCCGGCGTCGGGCGGCGTACCAGACGAGCCCGGCGCCGATGGCCGCCGCTCCCACTGCCGCAGCGGCGACCAGCGTGGGGCGGGGTGGCATCCGGAATGCGGGCAGTCGCTGCTTGAGCCGCACCGGTTTGTCGAAGGAGAGCACCGGCCATTCCCGGGCGACGGCCTCGCGACGCAGCGTCCGGTCGGGATTGACCGCACAGGGGTGGCCGACCGCCTCCAGCATGGGGATGTCGGTCGCTGAATCGCTGTACGCATAGCACCGCGAGAGGTCGTAGCCTTCCGACTGCGCGAGCTCCCGTACGGCCTCCGCCTTCGTGGGCCCGTAGGCGTAGTACTCCACCTCCCCGGTGAAGCATCCGTCCTCGCCGACCACCATCCGGGTGGCGACGACCCGGTCGGCACCGAGCATCTCGCCGATCGGCTCGACCACCTCGGCGCCCGAAGTGGAGACGATCACGACGTCGCGCCCGGCGGCGTGGTGCTCCTCGATGAGAGAGGCCGCTTCGTCGTAGATGATCGGGTCGATGAGATCGTGAAGGGTCTCGGCGACGAGCTCCTTCACTTGGGCGACGTTCCATCCTTTGCAGAGCGCGGAAAGGTATTCACGCATCCGCTCCATCTGGTCGTGATCGGCTCCGCCTGCCAGGAAGACGAACTGGATGTAGGCCGTCCGCAGGGCGGCGCGGCGGCTGATCAGCCCGCCCCGGTAGAAGGACTTGCTGAAGGTCAGCGTCGAGGACTTCGCAATGACCGTCTTGTCCAGGTCAAAGAAGGCGGCTGTGCGCGGCAAGGAGTGGTTTTCCACAAGCCCGAGCATAGGTGCCCGCCATTCGGCGTACGCTGGGGCGCGTGGGTTTGCCTGAGAAGGCTCTCGGGTACACCATGGAAGTCACGGATCGTTCGCGACCGTGCTAACCCGGTCCGGCTCCTCCCCCCCCGAGTCGGCCGGATAGACGACCCCCGCTCTCCCCCCCGGCGGGGGTCGTCGCATGTCCGGAGCCGTTTTGCCTCTGGATGCCATCGGCTTCTCCCCTTCGGTCGGTGTGCGGGGTGGGTGGCGATCACGGCCTCACCGCCCCTTGATTCATCACACACGGTAATCGTTGGGCTGCGCTCCGGACAGCTTCCGGAGGAGTGGCGAAGTTATTCACAGCTCCCTGCTTATCCACAGTTTTTCGGCAGGGGCGGCACGATTTCCGGAGTGGCCCCACGGTGATTCCTGACGCGAAGTTCGCGGACGGCAGGAATCACGAGAGGGGTGTGTCGTGGAGGCATCCATGACTTCGGGGACCGGGGGGCCGGAGCCCCGGATGCAGGAACCGTGGGGGTCGGGACGGCGAGGAGCGGACCCGTGGGAAGCGGCTGAGCAGGGAGCCGAGCCGTCGGGGCCGGCCGGGTCGCACCGGACGGGGCCGCTGATCCTCACCGAGGACCTCGGCCTGCTCGATGACCTCCTCCGATTGTGTGCCGCGGCAGGAGTACAACCCGAGGTGCACCACCGGATCCCGGAGCGACGGGCGAGTTGGACCGATCCACCGCTCGTGCTGGTCGGGGACGACGTCGCGGCCCGTTGCCGAGGGGTGGCCCGCCGCCCGGGAACCCTCCTCGTCGGTCGTGGGCCGGACGATCCGGAGGCGTGGCGGCGGGCGGTCGAGCTCGGTGCCGAGGGCGTACTGAGGCTCCCGGAGGCGGAGGGGCTCCTCGTCGATCGCCTTGCGGACGCGGCCGAGGGGGTGGACCGGCCGGCGTTGACCGTTGGCGTCATCGGTGGTCGGGGCGGCGCAGGAGCCTCCACCCTGGCCTGCGGGCTCGCGCTGGCTGCCGCGCGGGCCGGGCACCGGACCCTGCTCGTCGATGGCGACCCGTTGGGCGGGGGCCTTGACGTACTGCTCGGCTGTGAGCGTGCCGAGGGCAGGCGGTGGCCCGATTTCGCGGCTTCGAAGGGGCGGCTCGCCAGTAGCGCCCTGGAGGAGTCCCTGCCTTCGGTGCGCGGGGTCCGGATGCTCAGTTGGGGCAGGGACGACTCGACACCGGTGCCTCCCGAAGCCGTGCGCTCCGTGCTCGCCGCCGCGCGGCGCAGGGGAGGGGTCGTCGTCGTCGACCTGCCGCGGGTGGTCGACCCGTCGGCTGCCGAGGCCATGAGTCAGCTCGATCTCGGACTGCTCGTCGTCTCGGGGGAGCTGAGGGCTGTTGCAGCCGCCCAGCGAATGGCATCGGCGATCAGCCCGGTCGTGCGAGACCTGCGGGCCGTCGTCCGTGGGCCGTACGCGGCGGGACTCGACGAGCAGTGGGTCGCCGACGCCCTGCGACTGCCCCTTGCCGGTGAGCTCCCCCATGACCCTGGGGCCATCGCGGACCAGGATGCAGGTCTGCCGCCGGGAACCGAGCCCCAAGGACTCCTCGGCCGGTTCTGCTCCGCTTTCTGGGGCCGCGTTCTCACGCCCGGGGGTGCGGCGTGACCGTAGGCGGGGGCGACTTCCTGAACGCGGGCGGCGCTGGGGGCCTTCTCGATGCCGTGCGGCAGCGGCTTGCGGAGAGCGGAGCCGAACCCACTCCGGCGCGCGTGGCGGCGGCGCTGCGGGCCCAGGGGCGACTGCTCGGCGATGCGGAAGTCCTCGGCACGGTCGAGGAGCTGAGGCGTGAGCTGATCGGCGCCGGTCCGCTAGAACCACTGCTCGCAGACCCGGCGGTCACCGACGTCCTGGTCTCCACACCGGACCAGGTGTGGGTGGACCGGGGTGCCGGCCTCGAACGGGCGCCGGTGTCCTTCACTGATGCCAACGCCGTCCGCCGGCTTGCGCAGAGGCTTGCGGCAGTTGCCGGGCGCAGGCTCGATGACGCCCGTCCCTGGGTCGATGCGAGGCTTCCCGACGGCACCCGGATGCACGCGGTGCTGCCACCGATCGCCGTCGGGTCCACCTGTCTGTCGCTGAGGGTGATGCGCCCGCGTGCCTTCTCCCTGGAGGAGCTGCTCGCGGTGGGCACCGTCCCCCCGGGCGGCGGCACGATCCTGCGAGCCTTGATCGAAGCCCGTGTCTCCTACCTCGTGAGCGGTGGTACCGGCACGGGTAAGACCACCCTCCTCGCCTCCCTCCTCGGGCTCGTGGGGGAGCGGGAGCGGATCGTGATCGCAGAGGACTCGGCTGAGCTGAGGCCCGACCATCCCCACGTGGTGCGCCTGGAGGCGCGACCCGCGAATCAGGAGGGAATCGGACTCGTCACCTTGCGGGACCTGGTCCGACAGGCCTTGCGGATGCGCCCCGACCGTTTGGTGGTCGGCGAAGTCAGGGGCGCCGAGGCGGTGGACCTGCTCGCTGCCCTCAATACGGGGCACGAAGGCGGCTGCGGGACCGTCCATGCCAATACGGCGGCGGACGTGCCGGCGCGGCTCGAAGCCCTGGGCACCGCAGCAGGCATTGACCGGGCCGCCCTGCACAGCCAGTTGGGCGCCGGGTTGTCGGTCGTGCTCCATGTCGTGCGGGGCCGGGAGGGGCGGAGGCGGATCGCTGAGGTCCACGTCCTGGAGCGGGACCGGAACGGTTTGGTTCGGACGGTGCCGGCGCTGAGGTGGGCCGCTCCGGGGTTCGAGCGCGATCAGGGCTGGAACCGACTGGAAGCGTTGATCGGAGGGGATTCGCCGTGATGCTGGAATCGCTGACGGTGTGGGGTGCGGTGAGTGCTCTCGCTGCGTTCTGCACCGTGCTCGCCCTGCGCCGTGAGGTTGAACAACGATGCGGTGCGGGTCGGGCACAGGCATTGCTCTTGGGCGGGGGCTGCACAAGACGCGAAGACAGTGCATGGTCCACGTTCACTGCCCGGTGGCGGTCCGTGCTGATGCGGCGGCGGGCGTGGCTGTGCCTGCCGGCTGCGGGAGCTCTCGCTCTTCTCGGCCGGTCGCCGCTGCCGCTCGTCTTGGGTGCGCTTGCGGTGCCCCTGGTGGAGCGCTGGTCGAGGTCCGCCACCCTCAAGAAGGAGCGGGAAGCGCGGGCTGAGCGGGTAACGGCTCTCTGCGCAGCAGTGGTGGGCGAGTTGAGGGCCGGGAGCCAGCCCGCGCAGGCGCTGTTCTTCGCGGCCCGGGAGACGGGTGCGCTGGGTGACGTCGAGGCGTCGGTGCTTGCGGCAGCCCGGTTCGGCGGGGACGTGCCCGAGGCGCTCCGCCGGGCGAGCCTGCAGGACGGTGCCGATGGACTCGCAGGGGTGGCGGCCTGTTGGCACGTGGCCGTGGACGGAGGCGCGGGTCTCGCCACCGGGCTCGATCGTCTGGAGGTCGGCCTGCGGGACCAGTGCGAGCAGCGCGAGCGCTTGCGTGCCGAACTGGCCGGCGCCTGGGCCACGGTGGTGGTCCTCGCCCTGCTGCCAGTGGGTGGCCTTGCCCTCGGAGCGGCGCTGGGGGTCGATCCGCTGCGAGTGCTGTTGCACACCCCTGCCGGCCTGGGCTGCCTGGTTGTGGGCGGGGTGCTGGAAGCCGTCGGACTTTGGTGGGCAGCGCGGATCGTACGGGGCGGTGAGCGTGCGTGATGCCGGAGGTCTTTCCGACGGCGGGCCTCGCGGTCCTGGTCGTGGCGTTGTGCGTGCGGGGAGCGGTGGAGGCGCGGAGCATCCTGCAGGCGCGTCGGACGCGACGGCGTGCGGGGAGCCTCCTTGCACGACAAGGGCCGTCCGCCCGAAAGGTTCGATTCCTACTGCCTCCATGGATGGGGCTCTGGGCGCCGCCTCTTGCGGGAGCCATTGCCGGCTGGCTGCTGTTTGGCGTGACCGGCGGCCTGTGCGCGGGCGTTCTGACCGTCGGAGCGAAGCGGTGGCTCGCCGGGCGGGCAAAAGGGCAGCACGAGAGCGTGGAAGAGGAGCATCGTCTGCCGCTCGCAGCAGACCTGCTGGCCGCCTGTGTTGCTTCCGGAGCAGGGCCGGCTGCGGCGGCTGGGGCGGTCGGTCGGTCATTGGGCGGGCCACTCGGAGCATGTCTGGCCCGCACGGCTGCCGAGCTGAGACTCGGCGGTGAACCGGCTGAGGTGTGGAGGGGTTTCGCCGCGATACCGGGTGCTGAGGGGTTGGCCCGGTGCTTGGAGCGCGCCGGTTCCTCGGGGGCTCCCGCGGCGGAGGCAATTGCCCGGCACGCGACTGCGCTGCGGGCCGCTCGCGCCCGCTCGGCGGTGGCGCGGGCGCGCCGGGCACAGGTGCTGATCAGTGCGCCCGTGGCGCTCTGCTTCTTGCCCGCCTTCTTGGCGGTTGGGGTGGCCCCGGTGGTGATCGGCCTCATGGCGGGACTGCTCGATGGATGAACACGACGAGAACGAGTACGCGACAGGGCAGGACGGAGAGTTTCGAGATGACGTTCAAGGTACGGCTGAGCAGTTGGTGGCGGGCACGGCAGGCGGCGGCGCGCAGTGACGCGGGGATGACGACGTCCGAGTACGCGGTGGGGACGATCGCTGCGGCAGCGTTCGCTGCGGTGCTCTACAAGATCGTGACGAGCGGAGCCGTCTCGGGAGCGCTGGAGTCGATGATCGGAAAAGCGCTCGATGCGCCGTTCTGACCGGGGGTTCGTGACGGTGGAGGCGGCGATGGTCCTCCCTCTCCTCGCTCTCTTCACGGTCACTCTGCTCTGGGCGCTGGCCGCAGCAACCGTGCAGATCCGCTGTGTGGACGCGGCGCGGGCGGGAGCGAGGGCTGCGGCCCGATCGGAACCGGTGGCGTCTGCCGAGGAAGCCGCCAGGACGGCCGCACCCGAGGGGGCGCGGATCTCGGTGGCACGGGAGGGCGAGCTGTGGCACGTGGTCGTGGAAGCTGCTGCTCCGGGTCCCTGGGGCATGGGCCTGACCGTGCGGGCGGGCGCAGCGGCCCTCGCGGAGGACCTGATCGCCGGGGGAGCGTCATGACGGCTGAGCAGGAACGGGGTGCGCCCCTCGGGGCAAGGCCCGTGGCCAGGAAGGGGAGAGCAACCGTACCCCGGGGCGGAAGAACGTCCGGGGCCAGGACCGGAGCCGGTCTGTGGACTCCGGGCAGAAGCCGGATGCGGTGCCCGTACGGGGTTCGGGGTCGGAGAATCCTTCGGCGGGAAGGTGGGGGAAGGGCCCGACGGATGGTTTGGTCGTCGCTCTGCCGGGTGGGTCGCCGGCCGTTCCTCCGGGAGCTCGGGCGAGCAGCGCGCCGTGCAGATCGTGGGGCGGCGACCGCATGGGCCGTGTTCGCAGCCTGCACCTTGTGCATGGTGTTCGGGGCCGTGCTTGCGCTGGGGCAGGCGGTGGTGGCCAGGCATCGGGCTGGCGGGGCCGCCGACCTGGCGGCTCTCGCAGCCGCGGACCGGGCCCTGTGGGGTGAGGTCGAGGCGTGCGCCGCCGCATCCAGGGTGGCCTCTGCACAGGGCGCTGAGCTGCTGCAGTGCTCGGTACGGGAGGAAGTAGCAGAGGTGACCACGAGGGGCGTCCACGGCCCGTACCGGCCGGAGGTCAGGTCCCGCGCAGGCCCTCCGGTGCTGTTTCTCCCGTCGGCGAGGGCGTCGATGGCGGGGACGTCTCCCCCGTGGCCTCCCGGAGCGGCTCCGGGGCCGCCCTGAGGAGTTCCGCCAGGAGGCGGACGGCGCCGCGCTTGTGGAGCGGGTCGTTGCCGTTGCCGCACTTCGGGGATTGGACGCAGGAGGGGCAGCCCGCCTCGCACTCGCAGGAGGCGATGGCCTCCCGGGTGGCCGTCAACCAGGCACGGGCGGTGTGGAAGGCGCGCTCGGCGAAGCCCGCGCCTCCGGGGTGGCCGTCGTACACGAAGACGGTGGGCAGCAGGGTGTCGGGGTGGAGCGGCACGGAGACGCCGCCGATGTCCCAGCGGTCGCAGGTGGCGAAGAGCGGCAGCATGCCGATGGAGGCGTGTTCAGCGGCGTGCAGGGCGCCGCCGAGGATCTCCGGGGTGATCCGGGCGGCGTCGAGCTGGTCCTCGGTGACCGTCCACCACACGGCCCGGGTGCGCAGGGTACGGGGTGGCAGGTCGAGCTTGGTCTCACCGAGCACCTCGCCGGTGATCAACCGGCGGCGCAGGAAGGAGACGACCTGATGGGTGACCTCGACGGAGCCGTAGCAGAGGCGGCCGGCTCCCCAGGGAACCTCGGTGTCGGTGTCGAGCACGGCGATGGAGGTGGTGTCGCGGGCGGTGGTGGAGTACGGCGGGACGGCCTCTTCGACGAGGGCCACGGAGTCCTTGAGGTCGAGCTCCCGGACCAGATAGGTGCGGCCCTGGTGGAGGTGGACGGCGCCCTCGTGGACGGTGGTGTGGGAGGCGGCCTCGTCGACGGTGCCGAGGAGACGGCCGGTGCCTGCCTCCACGATGCGGACGGGGTTGCCGCCGCCGCCCCTGATGTGGGTGAGGTCGGCGGCCCGCTCGCGCCGGGTCCAGTACCAGCCGGTGGCGCGGCGGCGCAGCAGGCCGGCGCCTTCGAGCTGCGGCAGCAGGTCCGGTGCGGCCGGGCCGAAGAGGGCCAGGTCCGGCTCGGTCAGCGGGAGCTCCGCGGCCGCTGCGCACAGATGGGGGGCGAGGACGTACGGGTTGTCGGGGTCCAGGACGGTCGTCTCGACCGGCTGCTCGAAGATCGCTTCTGGATGGTGCACCAGGAAGGTGTCCAGCGGGTCGTCCCGGGCGACCAGGATCGCGAGGGCGCCCTCGCCCGAGCGGCCGGCGCGGCCCGCCTGCTGCCACAGGGAGGCACGGGTGCCGGGGTAGCCCGCGATCACGACGGCGTCCAGGCCGGAGACGTCCACGCCCAGTTCCAGGGCGGTCGTGGCAGCCAGGCCGAGGAGTTCGCCCGAGTGGAGAGCCCGCTCCAGGGCGCGCCGCTCCTCGGGTAGGTAACCACCCCGGTAGGCGGCGACGCGCCGGGCCAGGACACGGTCGGTCTCGGCCAGTCGCTGCTGGGCGATCACCGAGATCAGTTCGGCGCCGCGCCGGGACCGGACGAAGGCGACCGAGCGGACGCCCTGGCGGGTCAGGTCGGTGAGGAGGTCGGCGGTCTCGGCGGTGGCGGTGCGGCGCACGGGTGCACCGCGCTCACCGTGCAGCTCGGTCAGCGGCGGCTCCCACAGTGCGAAGACCAGTTCGCCGCGCGGGGAGGCGTCGTCGGACACCTCGGCGACCGGGAGGCCGGTGAGGCGGCCGGCGGCCCGGGCGGGCTCGGCCGCGGTGGCAGAGGCGAGGAGGAAGACCGGGTCGGAACCGTACCGGGCGCAGATCCGTCGCAGGCGGCGCAGCACCTGGGCGACGTGGGAGCCGAATACTCCCCGGTAGGTGTGGCACTCGTCGATCACGACGTAGCGCAGGGAGCGCAGGAAGGAGGACCACCTGGGGTGGGAGGGGAGCACGCTCCGGTGAAGCATGTCGGGATTGGTCAGGATGTAGTTCGCATACTGGCGGACCCACTCGCGCTCTTCGACCGGCGTGTCCCCGTCGTAGACGGCGGGGCGGATCCGATTCCCGAGCGGGGCGGCCAGTGCGCGCACGGCGCGTCGCTGGTCAGCTGCGAGGGCTTTGGTGGGTGCGAGGTAGAGGGCGGTGGCACCGCGGCCGTTCGCTGCCTCTGAGCCGTCCAGGAGGGTGCTGAGGACCGGGGCGAGGTAGGCGAGTGACTTGCCCGAGGCGGTGCCGGTGGCGATCACCACGGACTTGCCGTCCAGGGCGTGCTCGGCGGCCTCGGCCTGGTGAGCCCAGGGGTGCTCGATGCCGGCCTCCTGGATCGCCGCGATCACTTCCGGGCGGATGCGGTGCGGCCAGACGGCATGACGGCCTTCTCGGGCGGGCATGTGCTCCGTATGAGTGATGCGCGCGGACCGGCTCTCGCCCGAGGAGAGCCGGTCGAGGACCGTGCCGGGAGAAGGGCGACTGCCCGTTTCCCCGGCCGGGCGACGGGGCTGGTGATTCTTGGCCATCGGCATCGAGTGTGTCACTGCCATGACGGACAATGCTTCTAAGGCGTCGTGCATGGTTGCTGGTAAATGATTGAATGCCATCGCGGCTGGCGTTCCGTTCCTCGGCTCCGCCCCGGAGACCCGAGAGAACGATCGCTCGATAGCAAGGTGCTGGAGGATCCGTGGACCTGTCCCTGTCGACTCGCAATGTGTCCGGCGCTGGTGGTGACCGTACGGTCGTCGAGGTCGGTGGCGAGATTGATGTGTATACCGCGCCCAAGCTGCGCGAGCAGTTGGTTGAGTTGGTGAACGACGGCAGCTATCACCTGGTCGTCGACATGGAGGGCGTGGACTTTCTCGACTCCACCGGCCTCGGTGTGCTCGTCGGCGGCCTGAAGCGCGTGCGTGCCCATGAGGGCTCGTTGCGCCTGGTCTGCAACCAGGAGCGCATTCTGAAGATTTTCCGGATCACGGGTCTCACCAAGGTGTTCCCGATCCACACCTCGGTCGACGAGGCCGTCAACGCCGTCGACTGAGCCCAGGGGGTTCGTATGGCCACCGTTGAACTCCGTTTCACCGCCCAGCCCGAGCACGTCCGCACGGCCCGCCTGGTGGCAGCCGCGGTCGCGCGCCGGGCTGGCGTGGACGAGGCGGTCCTCGACGAGGTGCGTCTCGCTGTGGGTGAGGCCTGTTCCCGTGCGGTCGGGCTGCACCGCAGCAATGACGTCATGACCCCCATCCGGGTCGTTCTGACCGAGGAGGAGAAGACGTTCTCCATCGAGGTCGGTGACGAAGTGCCGGGTGCGGGGGTCGCGGCGGCCGATGCCGCCGGTGTCCCCGGTGCCCGGGCCGCGGCCCCGGCCGAGGACTTCGACGACGCTGACGGCGAGGACGAGATGGGGCTCGCGGTGATCCGCGGGCTGGTCGACGACGTCGAAGTCAGCGCTGGTGAGGACGGCGGCACGATCCGGATGAGTTGGCCGGTGAGTTCGGCGGACGTCCTGTCCTGACCCGTTCGCGTACACGTACGTGGAGCACCAGAAGGGGTCCCGCAGCCGCGGGGCCCCTTCTGCGTGCCCGGCTCCCGGGCTCGACTGCGTCCGCGTCGGGCCCGCTCGTCCTGCCTGTCCTGCCTGTACCGCCTGTCCTGCCTGTCCTGCCGGTCCTGCCCGTGCGCCTTCCGCGTCTCCGTGCGTCCGGGCGAGGTCGACACACCGGTGCAGGTCGGTTGGTGCATCCGCGTGGCAGCCGTCCGTCATCCCCGTTTGTTACGGTTCGCCTCCCTATGATCCGTTTCCATGGACCCCACTTCCCTCGCCGCGGCGGTGCTCACGAGCGGGAACCGGACGATCGTGGTCGTCGTCGCGGTCGTCGCCCTGGCCGCGCTGGTCGTCGCACGGATCCTCGTCCGCCAGGTCCTCGCGGCCGGTGAGGGCACCGAGAGGATGAAGGAGATCGCCGCCGCCGTGCAGGAGGGGGCCAACGCCTACCTCGCGCGGCAGCTGCGGACCCTGGCCGTCTTCGCCGCGGCCGTGTTCTTCCTGTTGATGCTGCTCCCGGCGGACAACTGGTCGCAGCGTGCGGGACGTTCCCTGTTCTTCCTGGTCGGCGCGCTCTTCTCGGCGGTCACCGGATACATCGGCATGCGGCTCGCCGTACGGACCAACGTGCGGGTCGCCGCCGCGGCCAGGGAGGCCACTCCGGCACCCGGCGAACCCGAGAAGGACCCCAGCGAGGTCGCGCACCGGGCCATGCGGATCGCGTTCCGCACGGGCGGGGTCGTCGGCATGTGCACCGTCGGCCTCGGACTGCTCGGGGTCGCCTGCGTGGTCCTCGTCTACGCGGCCGATGCGCCCAAGGTGCTGGAAGGCTTCGGATTGGGCGCCGCGCTCATCGCCATGTTCATGCGCGTGGGCGGCGGCATCTTCACCAAGGCCGCCGACGTCGGTGCCGACCTGGTCGGCAAGGTCGAGCAGGGCATCCCCGAGGACGACCCGCGCAACGCCGCCACCATTGCCGACAACGTGGGCGACAACGTGGGTGACTGCGCCGGCATGGCGGCCGACCTCTTCGAGTCGTACGCCGTGACCCTGGTCGCCGCGCTCATCCTCGGCAAGGCGGCGTTCGGGGACCACGGCCTCGCGTTCCCCCTGATCGTTCCGGCGATCGGCGTGGTCACCGCCGTGATCGGCATCCTGACGGTTGCCCCGCGGCGCGCCGACCGGGGCGGAATGAGCGCGATCAACCGCGGCTTCCTCGTTTCGGCGGTCATCTCGCTGGCGCTCGTCGCGATCGCCGCCTTCGCCTACTTGCCGTCCTCGTACGCCGACCTGGAGGGCGTCACCGAGCCGGGCATCCGCGACCACGGCGGTGATCCTCGGGTCCTCGCCCTGGTCGCGGTCGCGCTCGGCATCGTCCTGGCAGCGCTCATCCAGCAGCTCACCGGCTACTTCACCGAGACGAACCGGCGACCGGTCCGGGACATCGGGAAGTCCTCGTTGACCGGCCCCGCGACGGTCGTCCTCGCGGGCGTGGCGCTCGGTCTGGAATCCGCCGTCTACACGGCCCTGTTGATCGGCCTGACCGTCTACGGGGCGTTCCTCTTGGGGGGCGCCTCGATCATGCTGGCGCTGTTCGCGGTGGCCCTCGCCGGCACGGGGCTGCTCACCACGGTCGGCGTGATCGTCGCCATGGACACGTTCGGCCCGGTTGCCGACAACGCCCAGGGCATCGCGGAGATGTCCGGGGACGTCACGGGGGCCGGCGCACAGGTCCTCACCGATCTCGACGCCGTCGGCAACACCACGAAGGCCATCACCAAGGGCATCGCCATCGCCACCGCCGTCCTGGCGGCTTCGGCGCTCTTCGGCTCGTACCGGGACGCGATCGCGACCTCGGTCGCCGATGTCGGCGAGTTCGGCGGTTTCGACGGCTTCGGGGAACTCGGGGTGAAGACCGGTGAACTGACGCTCTCCATGGACATCTCGCAGCCCAACAACCTGTTCGGCCTGATCCTCGGTGCGGCGGTGGTGTTCCTGTTCTCCGGTCTCGCGATCAACGCGGTGTCCCGCTCGGCCGGATCCGTCGTCTACGAGGTGCGACGGCAGTTCCGTGAGCACCCCGGGATCATGGGCTTCACCGAGAAGCCGGAGTACGGGCGGGTCGTTGACATCTGCACCAAGGACGCACTGCGCGAGCTCGCCACCCCGGGGCTCCTCGCCGTGATGGCTCCGATCGCCGTCGGCTTCGCGCTCGGCGTCGGGGCCCTCGGGGCGTACCTCGCCGGGGCGATCGGCACGGGGGCGCTGATGGCGGTCTTCCTCGCCAACTCGGGTGGTGCGTGGGACAACGCGAAGAAATTGGTCGAGGACGGAAACCACGGCGGCAAGGGCAGCGAGGCCCACGAAGCGACCGTGATCGGGGACACGGTCGGGGATCCGTTCAAGGACACGGCAGGTCCGGCGATCAACCCGCTGCTGAAGGTGATGAACCTGGTGGCGCTGCTGATCGCGCCGGCGATCGTGCGCTTCAGCTACGGCGGTGACGCGAGTGCCGGAGTGCGGGCGGCGGTCGCGGTGATTGCGCTCCTCGTCGTCATCGGTGCCGTTCGGGCCTCCAAGAGGCGTTCGGTGGAAGTGTCCTGAGGCGACGTCGTCCGTCAAGTCGGTCCGGGGCGGAGGTCGGTCCGGGCCGCTCGTGTCGTCGTCCGTACGTGGCGTCCGTCTCATTCCCGCGTGTTCCCAGCGTGTTCGAGAGAGGTGTCCCTTGGTTCAAAAGGCTTCAATATGGGAGGAATCCGTCGCACGAAAGGTGGAAGTAGCCCGTTCGGCGTGTATGTTCCGGGGCCGAGAGCCTTCGAAGGGACCGATCCGTTGAACAAGAAGCTTGCGGCCGCACTGTCCGGCGGCGCGGTACTGGTGCTCGCGCTGTCCGGTTGCAGCGACGACGAGGGCGACAAGGTGGGTGACTGGGCGAAGACCTTCTGCGACCAGGCGAAGCCCCAGATCCAGAAGCGGGCCGACGCCCACCAGATCATCATCTCGACGGCAGCCGACAGCAAGCCTGCCGAGATCCAGGCCGCCGATTCGAAGGCGTTCCAGGACATCGCCAATGCCGACCGGGCCCTCGCGAAAGCCGTCGAGGCCGCCGGGGCCCCGCCCGTCGAGAACGGCGAGAAGGTCCAGCAGGACGCGATCAAGGAACTCAATGCCACCGCCCTCGCCTACGAGGGGTTGAAGAAGCAGGTCGACGCACTGGACCCGACGAACCAGCAGAAGTTCGCGGACGGCCTCCAGGGCGTTGCCGACGGCCTGAGCAAGATCGAGAAGATGGACCAGAACGCCCTGTCCAAGCTGGAGGAGGGCGAGCTCGGCCAGGCGATGGCCAAGCAGCCCGGTTGCCAGAAGCCCACCGCCTCGGTTCCGCCGAAGACGTCCGCCTCCCCGAAGGCCGGCTCGACCGCCGATGCGGACCCCGATGCCGCGGAGCAGACGCAGAAGGCGACGACCCAGCCGTCGACCGCGAAGCCCTCGGCGAGCAAGGACACAGAGGAGTAGGAACCGGACCGACCGGCCGGGCGTCGTCCCGGCACGGGGCACCGGTCGCCCGCCGCGGTCCGGCCCGTCCCCGCCGTCCTCGTCCCCGTTCGGCCGGCGGTCCGACCGGTCCGACCGGCGGTCCGACCGGTTCGGGAAGGGCGCCGGACCGGTTCGGGAAAGGGCGCCGGACCGGTTCGGTGGGGCGATCGGACAGCCGTCGCCGGGTCGGCCGCCCCGATGTCGGTGGCGGCCGTCACAATGGAGCGGTGAGTACGACCAGCCTGCCCCCCCGCCTCCCGGTGCCCACGCACGCCGCCCGTCTGCGCGAGGCCCTGCTCGCCGCCGACTTCACCGCGGACGGACTGCTCGACCTGCTCGGCGCCCCGGCCTACGCGGCGCTTGCCCGCAGCGAGACCGTGCCCGCCCTGCGCGCCACCCGCGGCGACTCCCCGCTGGCGACGCTCGTCCGGCTCTTCCTGCTCCAGGAGCCGGTCGCGGACGACCGGGCCGCCGCCGTGCTTCCCCTGGACGAGGCCCTCGCCGACGGCTGGGTGGTCCGTGCGGACGGCGCGGTGTCCGCCACCGTCGACGTCCGGCCGTACGGCGGGCCGGACGGTGAGGACTGGTTCATCGTCTCCGACCTGGGCTGTGCCGTCGGTGGCGCCGGTGGCATCGGCACGAAGGACGAGGGCGTCGTCCTCGGTGTCGGTGGAGCCTCCACCACGCTCGCCGGCATCACGGTCCGCACACCGGTCCCCTCCGCGCTCGACCTCGGAACCGGTTCCGGCATCCAGGCGCTGCACGCCGCCCAGCACGCCACCCTGGTCACCGCCACCGACCTCAATCCCCGCGCCCTGGAGTTCACCCGGCTCACCCTGGCCCTCTCCGGGGCCCGGGAGGCCGAGCTGTTGACGGGCTCGCTCTTCGAGCCCGTTCGGGGCGCCACCTACGACCTGATCGTTTCCAATCCGCCGTTCGTGATCTCCCCCGGCGCCGGGTTGACCTACCGGGACGGCGGGATGAGCGGCGACGACCTGTGCCGCACGCTCGTGCAGCAGGCCGGGGAGCGGCTCAACGACGGCGGTTACGCCCAGTTCCTCGCCAACTGGCAGCACGTCGAGGGAGAAGAGTGGCAGGACCGGCTGCGCTCCTGGGTGCCGCGCGGCTGTGACGCCTGGATCGTGCAGCGCGAGGTCCAGGACGTCACCCAGTACGCGGAGCTCTGGCTGCGGGACAGTGGCGACCACCGGGGGGACCCGGAGGCCTACCGGGCGGCGTACGACCGCTGGCTCGACTCCTTCGAGGCGAGCAAGACCCGTGCCATCGGTTTCGGCTGGATCACGATCCGGCGGAGCGAGGCGGTGGCCTCCGGTGCGGTCGAGCCCTCGATCCTCATCGAGGAGTGGCCGCACCCGGTCGAGCAGCCCCTCGGCCCCGCCGTCCGCGCCCACTTCGAGCGCCAGGACTATCTGCGCGACCACGATGACGCCGCGCTGCTCGCCGACCGGTTCGTGCTCGCTCCCGAGGTGGTGCAGGAGCAAGTGGGACTGCCGGGTGCCGAGGATCCCGAGCACGTGGTGCTCCGGCAGAACCGGGGCATGCGCCGCGCCACCAAGGTCGACCACGTGGGCGCCGGGTTCGCCGGGGTGTGCGACGGCACGCTCAGCGCGGGCCGCATCCTGGACGCGATCGGTCAGTTGACGGGCGAGGACCCGGTCATGTTGCGGGACCGCACGCCCCAGGCGATCCGACTGCTCGTCGAGGAGGGCTTCCTGGTTCCCGTCGGCGGGGAGGAGCACGCCGCTTGATACGGATCGAGCTGAACGAGGCTTCGCTCGGGGCCACCCGGATCGCGATCAGCCCGCTGCGCGACGCGTTCTGCGCGATGCACCTCGCGCTGCCGCACCGCCACCCGTCCTGGCCCTACCAGGGATGGCTGGGACGGGCGCGCGAAGTGTGGCGCGAGGACGATCGACTCCGCCCGCTCTGGGACCTGTTCACCCAAGGGCCGACGGACGTCTCCGATTTCCTGCTGCCCCGGCCGTTCGGCACGGTCCACGTCCGCGAGGAGCTCGCCGCGCTGCGGGACACCGACCCGGAGTTCGTCCGCGCCCAAGTGGCGGTCTGCTACCCCGGCATGGCCGACGCCCCTTTCGTGCGGCCGTACCTGAAGGACCCGGAGGCGGCCTGCGCGGCGCTCGCCGACGCGTACGAGGCCTACTGGGAGGGGGCGGTCGAGCCGTACTGGCCGACGATGCGGCGACTGGTCGAGGACGAAGTGCTGGTCCGGGCCAGGACGTTCGCGACCGAGGGCGTCGACGCGCTGTTCGCCGGCCTGGAGACGCGGGGCCGCTGGAATCCTCCGGTCCTCGAACTGACCAAGCACATCGACGCGGAGTACGCGCCGGGGGAGCGCCGACTCGTCCTGGTGCCGCTGATCTTCGCGGAGGGCTGCCGGTTGTACTCGACGGACGACCCCGAGGTGTTCGCGCTCAGTTTCCAGGCCCGGGGCGCCGCCGCACTGCGCGAACCGCCCGAACCCGTCGCCGAGGACCGGCTCGGACTCATGCTCGGCCGGGGCAGGGCCGCGGTGCTGCGGGAACTGGGCGGGCCCCTGACCACGGCCGGACTCGCCGACCGCCTCGGGCTCGCGCCCAGCACGGTCTCCGAGCACTTGTCGGTGCTCGCGGAGGCCGGGGTGGTCACCCGTCACCGCGTCGGGCGTTCCGTCTACTACCAGTTGACGGACACCGGCCGTTCCCTGCTCGCGCTCCTCGCGGGGGAGGGCGTTCTCACGGCCGTCGCCTGAGGGCGGGCCGCGGGCCGCGGGCCGCGGGGCCGGTGGGGGCCGGGGTCGGGGACGGCCTCGCAGCCGATGATTCGGGCGCGCCCGAATCGATGGTCCGGTCCTCCCACCCGCTCCTACCGTCCGGTGCATGCTCGCAATCGAGGCGGACGCACTGCGCCGCACCTTCACCAGCAGGACCGGATGGCCACGGCCCCGTCGCACCGAGACCGAGGCCGTGCGCGGGGTCACCTTCGAGGTGGCGCCGGGGGAACTGTTCGGCCTGCTCGGACCCAATGGCGCCGGGAAGACCACCACCATCAAGATGCTCAACACCCTGCTCCTGCCGACCTCCGGCACGGCCCGGGTGTTCGGCCACGACGTGGCCCACGACCCCGTCGCGGTGCGTCGCAGGATCGGCTACGTCTTCGGCGGCGACCGGGGCCTGTACGACCGGCTTTCCGCGCTCGACAACCTCCGCTACTTCGCCGAGCTCCACGGCGTCCCCGCCCGTGGTCAGAAGCGCCGCATCGACGAACTCCTCGACCTGGTCGGCCTCGCGGGCCGGGAGCGGGAACGCGTCGAGGGGTATTCGCGCGGCATGCGACAGCGCCTCCACATCGCCCGCGGCCTGCTCCACCGCCCCGACGTCCTCTTCCTCGACGAGCCGTCCATCGGGGTCGACCCGGTTGCCGCCCGCGATCTGCGCCGTACGGTCGCCGACCTGGCCGGCACCGGCACCACCGTCCTGCTCACCACGCACTACATGGCCGAGGCCGACGAGCTCTGCGGCCGGATCGCGGTGATCGCGGGCGGTCGGATCCGTGCCCTCGGGACCCCCGACGTCCTCAAGGGGCGGGTACGGGGGCGGGACGTGCTGGAGGTCGAGGCGTACGGCGTCGACGAGGCGCGGCTCGACCGGCTGCGCCAGGTCCCCGGAGTGCGGGGGGTGTCCGTGGAGGACCGCGGCGCCCTGCAGACCGTGGCCGTGCAGACCGGGCGTGGCGCCTCCGAACTGCACGGACCCGTCCTGGCCGCGCTCGACGGCGTACGGATCGGCAGGGTCACCAGTCGCGAACCGTCCCTGGAGGACGCCTACATCGCGATCGTGGAGGAGGCGGTGCGGCAGGAGGCGACGACCGAGGGTGCGGAGGGCACCGCAGGAAGGGGCCCGGGCGGGGAGGGGGCCTTCCGCCCGCCCGAGGGCGGCACCGCGGACCTGACCGGGGGCGTGATCGCGGACCCGTCCGAGGGCGTGACCGAGGAGGCGTCCGCATGAGGCGCCTGCCACGGCTGCTCCTCGTCGGGATGCGCATCCACGTCTCCTCCATGTCGCGCTCCCCGATCGAGATCACCTTCGCCGTCCTCGTGCCGCTCGTCCACGCCACCCTCGCCGTCTACCTGTTCCGCGCCGCCGGCGATCCCGACCGGCTGCTCACCGCCTCCGTCGGAGCCGGGCTGATGGGCATCTGGGGCTCCGTGCTCTTCGGCTCGGGCGGTGCCGTGCAGAACCAGCGCTGGCTGGGCACGTTGGAGACCCTCGTCGTGGCGCCGACGCCGCTCGCCCTCGTGCTGCTCCCGATCACCCTCGCGACCGCCGTCATCGGCACGTACGCGATGGGTGCCACGATCCTCTGGGGCGTCCTGCTCTTCGACGTGCCCCTCGACTTCGCGCACCCGCTGCTCTTCCTGCTCGCCGTTCCGGTGTGCGTCCTGGTCCTGGGGATGACGGGGCTGCTGCTCGCCGCCACCTTCGTCCTGCTGCGCAACGCCAATGCCCTCGCCAACCCGCTCGACACCCCCGTCTGGCTGCTGTCCGGACTGCTCGTGCCGATCACCGTGCTGCCCGCCTGGACCCGTCCGATCTCCTGGGCGTTGCCCACGACCTGGGGAGCGCGGGCCGTGCACGCGGCGACCTCCGGCGGGGACGTGGTCACGCCGCTGCTCACCGCCGCTGTGCTCGGGACCGGATGCGCCCTCGTCGCCGTCCTCGTCCTCGGGCGCGTGGAGCGCCGGGCCCGTGCCGCCGCCACCCTCGCCCTCACCTGAAAGGTCAGCAGTCATGTTCCGTTTCCTTGCCACGGCCAGGCTCGTGATCGTCGGCGGGGCGATTTCCTACCGGGCGCTCTTCAACTGGGCCACTCCTCCGATGTTCATCGGAACGCTGCTGGTCGGACCGCTCCTCCAGGTTTTCTTCTTCGTCTTCCTGGGCAGGGAACTGGGTGTCGCCGACGATCGTTTCCACCTCGTGGGCCATGCCGTCCTCGCAGCCTCCGCCTCCTGCGTGTACGGCGGCACGATGGCCGTCGCCAACGAGCGTCGGTACGGCACCCTCGGGGCCGTTCTGCTCTCGCCGCGGCGCCGGGTCCCGTTGTGGCTCGGACGTGCCGTCCCGTACGTCCTCAACGGACTGTTCGTCAGCGCCTTCGTGCTCACCGCCGCCGTACTCCTGCTGGGCTTGCCCGTGCCTGCCGGGTCAGTGCCCGCACTGGGGCTGGTGCTCCTCGTCGCTGCGGGGGGCTGTTCCGCCTTCGGGCTCGCGCTCGGGGCGCTCGGGCTGCGCTTCCGCGATGTGTTCCTGGTGTCGAACGTGGCCAGCTCGGGGCTGCTGCTCCTGACCGGTGCCGCCGTGCCCCGGGAGACGCTGCCGGAGTGGATGCGGAACGTCGGGGAGCTACTGCCGCTCACCCACGCGGCGGACGCGGCACGCGCGCTGACCGGGGGCGATGCCCTGGACGGGCGTCTTCTCGGTGCCGAGCTTGCGGTCGGCGTCGGATGGGGGCTGCTCGCCGTCGTGCTCCTCGCCGTCTTCGAGCGGGGCAGTCGGCGCCGGGCCACGCTCGACGTCATGTGACACACGCCTCCCTCCGTCGCCGGCCACTGCCGAGCATCGGGACCGGTACGGAGCATCGGGACCGGTACGGAGCATCGGGACCGGTACGGAGCGGAAGGAACCGCACAAAGGTTTTCACCCGAAAAGGAGGGAAACACCCCTTGGGTGACGTTTCGCGTGATGCCCGCGGTGCGGTGGCACCACCGGCGGAGGGCGGCAGGGCGGCAGGGCAGGAGGGCGGGAGGAAGGGGGTGGGGAAGGCCACTTGCCAGCGGATCACTACCGGCCATCTTCGTGAAACCGCAGAGGTCGGCCCGCGCCGTTCACCCGGAATTCGTGCCCCCGACGCCCGGAGCTGTCAGCCTCGGCCACGGGAGACGAAGATCGCAGGCGAACGGAACGGGGTACGGGCATGGAGAGCGGGCCGGCGATCTTCGCGGGGGCGGCGTTCACGCTGTTCGGAGGCGCGCTGCTGCTGTGGACGACCGTGCGCGCGCTGCACCGTGAGCCCGTCGTCCACGGGGTCGCTCCGGGTGCGGCGGTCGCGCTGACGAGCCTCGCCGGCTCCGTGTCCCTCCTCCTCGGCGTCTGGTGCTTCGGCCGGATCTGATCCCGCTCCGCACCGTCTCCCGATCTCCTTCTGACCTCACCGGCCCGTCCGCGCGCCCCGCCCGACCGGGAGTCCGGGCGGCAGGAATGCCAAGACTCGGGTTACCGTTCGAGTGGCCGTTGCGGGCTTTCGCCGTTTGACACGGGGGCGGGTTGTACCGTCACACTCCGCAGCGACGGGAGCGTCACCGTCCGTGCCGCTGCCGTGCGTGCCCACGTGCCGTGCGTGCCCGCACGGGCCAGAGAGTGTCGACCGGAGAGAAGAGCCAAGTTGTCCCCGACCAGCGAGACCGCACACGGCGGCCGCCGACTCGTCATTGTCGAGTCGCCCGCCAAGGCGAAGACGATCAAGGGCTACCTCGGCCCGGGTTACGTCGTCGAGGCGAGCGTCGGGCACATCCGTGACCTCCCCTCCGGCGCCGCCGAGGTGCCGGAGAAGTACACCGGCGAGGTGCGCCGCCTCGGCGTCGACGTCGAGCACGACTTCCAGCCCATCTATGTCGTCAACGCCGACAAGAAGGCACAGGTCAGGAAGCTCAAGGAGCTGCTCGCCGAGTCCGACGAGCTCTTCCTCGCCACCGATGAGGACCGCGAGGGCGAGGCCATCGCGTGGCACCTCCAGGAGGTTCTGAAGCCCAAGGTCCCGGTCCACCGGATGGTCTTCCACGAGATCACCAAGGACGCGATCCAGCAGGCGGTCCGCAATCCGCGCGAGCTGAACAAGCGGATGGTCGACGCCCAGGAGACCCGACGCATCCTCGACCGGCTGTACGGCTACGAGGTCTCGCCGGTCCTGTGGAAGAAGGTCATGCCCCGGCTGTCCGCCGGCCGCGTGCAGTCCGTCGCCACCCGTCTCGTCGTCGAGCGGGAGCGCGAGCGCATCGCCTTCCGCTCGGCCGAGTACTGGGACCTCACGGGCACCTTCGGCACCGGTCTCGCCGGTGACCCCTCGGGACCCTCCTCGCTGGTCGCCCGCCTCGCGGCGGTCGACGGCAAGCGCGTCGCACAGGGCCGTGACTTCGGCTCCGACGGCCGGCTGAAGACCGCGAACGTGCTCCACCTCGACGAGCAGGGGGCCCGCGCGCTCGCCGCCGCCCTCGCCGACGCCCGCTTCGCCGTCCGCTCGGTCGAGTCCAAGCCGTACCGCCGCTCCCCGTACGCCCCCTTCCGCACCACGACCCTCCAGCAGGAGGCGAGCCGCAAGCTGGGCTTCGGTGCGAAGGCGACCATGCAGGTGGCGCAGAAGCTGTACGAGAACGGCTTCATCACCTACATGCGTACGGACTCCACGATCCTGTCCGACACCGCGGTGACGGCGGCCCGTGCGCAGGTCACCCAGCTCTACGGTGCCGACTACCTTCCGGAGAAGCCGCGCGTCTACGCGGGCAAGGTCAAGAACGCCCAGGAGGCGCACGAGGCGATCCGACCTTCGGGTGATCGTTTCCGCACCCCTGCGGAGACCGGTCTGACCGGCGACCAGTTCAAGCTGTACGAGCTGATCTGGAAGCGGACCGTTGCCTCCCAGATGAAGGACGCGACCGGCAACTCGGTCACCGTGAAGATCGGCGGCCGGGCGGCCGACGGTCGTGACGCCGAGTTCAGCGCCTCGGGCAAGACGATCACCTTCCACGGCTTCATGAAGGCCTACGTGGAGGGGGCCGACGACCCGAACGCCGAGCTCGACGACCGCGAGCGGCGCCTGCCGCAGGTCGCCGAGGGCGATGCGCTGACCGCCGAGGAGATCACCGCGGACGGCCACGCGACCAAGCCGCCGGCCCGCTACACCGAGGCTTCGCTGGTCAAGGAGCTCGAAGAGCGCGAGATCGGCCGCCCGTCGACCTATGCCTCGATCATCGGCACCATCCTCGACCGCGGCTACGTCTTCAAGAAGGGCACGGCCCTCGTGCCGTCCTTCCTCTCCTTCGCCGTGGTCAACCTCCTGGAGAAGCACTTCGGGCGGCTGGTCGACTACGACTTCACCGCACGGATGGAGGACGACCTCGACCGCATCGCCCGTGGCGAGGCCCAGGCCGTGCCGTGGCTGAAGCGCTTCTACTTCGGCGAGGGCGGTTCCTCCGGCGAGGGCGGTGCTGCGGACGCCGGGAACGGCGACGGCGACCACCTCGGCGGTCTGAAGGAGCTCGTCACCGACCTCGGCGCGATCGACGCCCGGGAGATCTCCTCCTTCCCCGTCGGCAACGGCATCGTGCTGCGCGTCGGCAAGTTCGGCCCCTACGTCGAGCGCGGCGAGAAGGGGCAGGACGGCCACCAGAGCGCCGACGTGCCGGACGACATGGCACCGGACGAGCTGACCGTCGAGCTCGCCGAGGAACTGCTCGCCAAGCCGAGCGGCGACTTCGAGCTGGGCACCGACCCGGTCAGCGGTCACCAGATCGTCGCCAAGGACGGCCGCTACGGCCCGTACGTGACCGAGGTCCTGCCCGAGGGCACCCCGAAGACCGGCAAGAACGCGGTGAAGCCGCGCACGGCCTCCCTCTTCAAGTCGATGTCCCTCGACACCGTCACCCTGGAGGACGCGCTCCGGCTGATGTCGCTGCCGCGGACCGTCGGCGCGGACGCCGAGGGCGTCGAGATCACCGCGCAGAACGGCCGCTACGGCCCGTACCTGAAGAAGGGCACGGACTCGCGGTCGCTCACCGACGAGGAGCAGCTCTTCACCATCACCCTCGAAGAGGCGCTCGCGATCTACGCACAGCCGAAGCAGCGGGGGCGGGCCGCGGCCAAGCCGCCGCTGAAGGAGCTGGGCACCGATCCGGTCAGCGAGAAGCCCGTGGTCGTCAAGGACGGGCGCTTCGGCCCCTACGTGACGGACGGCGAGACCAACGCGACCCTGCGCACCGGCGACAGCGTGGAGACGATCACCCCGGAGCGCGGCTACGAGCTGCTCGCCGAGAAGCGGGCCAAGGGACCGGCGAAGAAGACCGCCAAGAAGGCCCCGGCGAAGAAGACCGCGGCCAAGAAGACGGCCACGAAGACGGCGGCGAAGAAGACCACCACGGCCAAGAAGACCGCGGCGAAGAAGACCACCACGGCCAAGAAGGCCCCGGCCAAGAAGACCGCCGCGAAGAAGACCGCGGCGGCCCAGCCGGAGTAGTCCGTCGAGCCGTGCGGTGCGGGGGAGAGCGGGGGTTTCCCGCTTTTCCCCGCACGTCCGGAAGCACCCCCTGGGGCACTCGTTTCCGACCCCCTTCCTGCGGTCCGTCCTACTGCCCGGGAGGAGGCCGCTCGGGCAAGTCCGGCCGGATAGGGTGGACGAATGACGCGAGCAGAGCAGCCAGACCGCTTGGGCGATTCCGACGCCACACTCGTCGCGGACTCCCGTGAGCGCGCCGTACGTGCCCTGTTGCGCCATCAGCCGCTGCGCAGGTTGTGGAGCGCCCATGCACTCGGCAGCACCGGTGACGCCCTCGCCCTCCTCGTCCTCGTCCTCCTCGGCTTCCAGGCGGCCGTCACGGAGGGCGCGCTCGGAGGCGGCGAGCGGGGTGCGGCCTTCGCCGTGGCCGCCGTCGTCGGTGCCCGGCTGCTGGCCGCGGTCCTCTTCGGGGCCGTCCTCCTCGGCCCGCTGACCGTGCTCACCGGGCCGACGGGCCCGTTCGACCGCCGCTGGACCATGATCGGTGCCGATGTCCTGCGCATCGCGCTGCTGGTGATCGCCCCGCTCTGGATCGACTGGACCCCCGACAGCGCCCTCTGGTACCTGCTCGGCACCGTCTTCGTCACCGGCGCGGCCGAGCGGCTCTGGACCGTCGCGCGCGAGGGCGCCGCGCCCGCACTGCTGCCCGCCCCGCCGGTGGAGGGCAGTGCCGTGCGGCCGCTGCCCGACCACCTCGGTGCGCTGCGCCGACTGTCCCAGCGCACCGCCTTCCTCGCCGTACCCGCGGCAGCGGCGGTGCTGCTGGTCGCCACGCTGGTCGGAAACCTGCTCGGCCTCGGAATCGACTGGTTCTCGCTGCACCAGGCGGCCCTCGGCTCCTACGTGGCGGCCGGACTGTTCGCCGCCACCGTCACCGTCCTCCACGCGGTGCTGCTGCCCACCGGTGCGACCCCCCGCCCCCGATCGCCCCTGGAGGGCCTGCGGCGGCCTTCGGCGCCCAAGAGCGACTCCGAGGAGGACAAGGGACGGACGCCGGAGAAGGGCCGCACCGGAGCCCTGCCGCTGCTCGTCCTGACCTGCGCCGCGGTCGCCGGGGCGATCGCCGCAGCAGCGTCCCTCGCCGTGCTGCACGCGTACGACCTGGACGGCGGACCCGTCACCTACGCGCTCCTGGTGCTGGCGCTCAGCGGCGCCACCGCCGTCGGCATCCGTACGGCGGGCTCCGTCCTGCCCGTCCTCTCGCGGCGCCGACTGCTCGCCCTCGCGACCGCCGTCACCGGTGTCGCCCTGATCGCGACGGGCCTGGTGCCGGACACGGCGACCGTGCTGTTCCTCGCCGCCCTCGCCGGCTATGCGGCCGGTGTCGCCGCGCACACCGGTCACACCCTCGTCGACCAGGAGGTCGAGGAGTCCCGCCGGGCCAGGACCACCGAACACCTCCAGGCCAATGCGCGCCTCGCCGTGGGCCTCGGCGCGGTCGCGGCCCCGCTCCTCGCCGCCGTGATCGGACCGCACCGACTGGCGTCCGGGGACCTCGTCTTCGCGCACGGCGGCGCGGCCTTCACGCTCGCCCTCGTCGGCGCTCTGCTGCTCCCGGTCTCCGCGCTCGTCCTCGGAAAGACCGACGACCGGGCAGGAGTTCCGCTCCGCCGCGACCTGCGCGACGCCCTGCGCGGCTCCGACCCGGCCCAGGCGCCCTTCCCGACCGGCTTCTTCATCGCCCTGGAGGGTGGTGACGGCGCCGGCAAGTCGACCCAGGTCCGGGCGCTCGCCGAGTGGATCCGTGCGAAGGGACACGAGGTCGTCGTCACCCGTGAGCCCGGTGCCACCCCGATCGGAAAGCGGCTCCGTTCGATCCTGCTCGACGTGTCGTCGGCGGGGTTGTCGAACCGTGCCGAGGCCCTGTTGTACGCGGCGGACCGGGCGGAGCACGTCGACTCCCTCGTCCGGCCGGCCCTGGAGCGGGGCGCGGTCGTCATCTCCGACCGCTACGTCGACTCCTCCGTGGCCTACCAGGGCGCGGGCCGTGACCTGTCCCCGACCGAGATCGCCCGCATCTCCCGCTGGGCGACCGACGGCCTCGTCCCCCACCTGACCGTGGTCCTCGACGTCTCCCCGGAGACCGCGCGGGAACGGTTCACCGAGGCGCCCGACCGGCTGGAGTCCGAGCCGCCGGAGTTCCACGCACGCGTACGGGCCGGATTCCTCGCCCTCGCAGCCGCCGACCCCAGCCGCTACCTCGTCGTCGACGCCGGCCAGGAGCCGGAGGCCGTCACCACCGTCGTGCGCCATCGGCTCGACCGGGTGCTACCGCTCTCCGAGGCCGAGGTGAAGGCCGTGGAGGAGGCCCGCCGCAAGGCGGAGGAAGAGGCCCGGCGGCTGGCGGAAGAAGAAGCCGCCCGCAAGGCGGAGGAGGAGCGTCTGGAGCGCGAGCGCCAGGCGCAGCTCGCCAAGCTCCGGGCCGAGGAGGCGGAACGCAAGCGGCGCGAGGAGGAAGAGGCGCGCCGCCTGGAGGCCGAACGGCAGGCCGAGGAGGAACGCAGGAAGGCGGAGGAGGCCAGGCTGGCCGCCGAGGAGGAGCGCAAGCGACTCGCCGCCGAGGAGAAGGCCCGTCAGGAGGAGCAGGAGCGGCTCCGCAAGGAGGCGGAGGAGGAGGCCCGACTGCGGGCCGAGGCCGAGGCGCTCCGTCTGGAGAAGCAGCGCAAGGCCGAGGAGGCCCTGCTCCGTGCCGAGGAGGCCCGCCGGATGGCCGAGGCCGCCGCGGCGGCGAAGGCGGCGGAGGAAGCGGCGGCGAAGGCAGCCGCGGAGAGGCTCGCGGCCGAGGCCGCTGCGAAGGCTGCTGCCGAGCGCGCTGCTGCCGAGCGGGCCGAGGCCGAGCGGGCAGCCGCCCAGCGGGCGGCGGAGGCGGAGGCGGCCCGCGAGCGGGAGGCCCGGGAGCGTGCGGCCGCCGAGCGCGCCGCGGCCGAACGGACGGCCGCGGCCGAGCGGGCGGCTCGCTCCGTCGAGGAGTCGGCGAACGAGGTCACGGTGGTGACCCCGGTCGTGAAGCCGGAAACGGACGCGCCGACGGTGTCCCCGGACGAGGTCACCGTGGCCACTCCGATCGTGCGGCCGACGTCCTTCGAGAATCCGGAGCCCACCCGGGCGGGTGACCCTCGGACGGCGGGGAAGTCCGAGCCCTCCGGGAAGTCCGAGCCCTCCGGGAAGCCCGAGCCCTCCGGGAAGCCCGAGGCCGAGACCGCCGTCCTGCCGCAGATCCGGGACGCCGGGGACGGCCGGGGCGTCGACGAGACCGCCGTCCTGCCGACCGTGCGGGACCCCCGGGTGCCCGCCCCGACCGACCGGGTGCCGCAGGGCTTCTTCCGCAAGGAGCCCGTCGAGCGGGAGGAGCCCCGAGGGGCGAACGACCGGACGCGGGAACTGCCGCAGCTCGACGAGGACGGCCGGCCGCGCCGCCGCTCCGACTGGGCGGAGGAGACTCCGCTCGACGACCTGCCGACCCTCGCGGACGAGCTGTTCGGCCCGCACGAGGACGAAGACCCGCGCCGACGCCGCTGAGGCGGTGCTCCGCCGGCTCCGGGACGCGGTGTGTTCTGCGGACCCGGGGACGCGGCGGTGCGGCATCGGCACGGAGGGCGGCGGCCCCCCGGGCCGGGGCGCGGCCTTCGAAGCCCTCCGTCCCTCCGCTCCTCGGCGGGGGATGTCGGAGGGCTGCCCCACAATGGAGGACGTACCTGAGGAGGGGCAGACATGGCCGTATGGGACGACCTGGTCGGACAGACCCGGGTCGAGGAGCAGCTTGCCGCCGCCGCGCGCGACGCCGATGCCTTGGTGACCGCCCATGCCGCCGGAGAGCCGGGCCCCGAGGCCTCGAAGATGACCCATGCCTGGCTCTTCACCGGTCCGCCGGGGTCCGGCCGGGCGACGGCGGCCCGCGCCTTCGCCGCCGCACTGCAGTGCGTGAGCCCCGACCGGGCGCTCGGCGGAGCCCCGGGCTGCGGCTTCTGCGACGGCTGCCACACGACGCTCGTCGGTACGCACGCGGACGTGGAGGTGGTCCGCACGGACCTGCTGTCCATCGGTGTGAAGGAGACCCGGGAGCTCGTCCGACGCGCCCAGCTCTCCCCGGCGGGCGGCCGTTGGCAGGTCATCGTCCTGGAGGACGCCGACCGCCTCACGGAGGGCGCCGGAAACGTGCTCCTCAAGGCCATCGAGGAGCCCGCACCGCGCACGGTCTGGCTGCTCTGCGCCCCGTCCCTCGAGGACGTGCTGCCCACGATCCGCTCCCGCTGCCGCCACCTGACGCTGCGCACCCCCCCGGTGGACGCGGTCGCCGACGTGTTGGTCCGACGCGACGGCATCGAGCCGGAGGCGGCGCACGCCGCCGCCCGCGCCACCCAGGGGCACATCGATCGGGCCCGTCGGCTCGCCACCGACGAACGCGCCCGCTCCCGCCGCTCCGTCGTCCTGAAGCTGCCGCTGCGGGTCGAGGACATCGGCGGTTGCCTCAAGGCCGCGCAGGAGTTGGTCGATGCGGCGTCGGAGGACGCGAAGCAGGTTGCGGAGGAGGTCGACGTCAAGGAGACCGAGGAGCTGAAGGCGGCCCTCGGTGCGGTGCAGGGCGGACGAATGCCGCGGGGTACGGCCGGGGCGATGAAGGAGTTGGAGGAGCGGCAGAAGCGGCGCAGGACGCGCACCCAGCGCGACAGCCTGGACCTCGCGCTGACCGACCTGACCGGTTTCTACCGGGACGTGTTGGCCCTCCAGCTCCACTCGCGCACCGCCCTCGCCAACACGGACGTACGGGACGCGCTCGAACGGATCGCCCGCGACACCACCCCCGAGCGGACCCTTCGACGGATCGAAGCGGTCCTCGCCTGCCGCAAGGCCCTCGACCGGAACGTGGCACCGCTGCTTGCCGTGGAGGCGATGACGATGGCCCTGCGCGACTGAACCGACCGCCGGCGGAGACGGTCCGGTCCCCACCGCGGCGGTCGCGGGCCGGAACCCGGGCCCGCACCGACCGCGCCCCGGTCCACCGACCCACCGGTCAACGGCTGCGCCGCGCCCGATCGCCGCAGGAGGAGCCGGGAACGATTGGACACATTCCGTACCTTG
The DNA here is from genome assembly GCF_042743065.1 of Streptomyces sp. NPDC058872. NCBI lineage: Bacteria > Bacillati > Actinomycetota > Actinomycetes > Kitasatosporales > Streptomycetaceae > Streptomyces > Streptomyces sp. NPDC058872. The sequence continues at coordinate 42,620 of NZ_JBHYMK010000032.1, read as the reverse complement.
CCGGATACCCTCCGGCAATGGACTCCAGGCGTTTGCTCCGCACGTCCGCCACGGCCCTCGCCGCCGCCGGACTGATCCTCTCCGGCTGCTCGGGCGGAAGCGGCGCCGCCGCGTCCCGCAATGCCGAGGGCCAGAGCCCGGCAGCGGGTCTCTCCGCGCCCTCGTCCGGGGCGCTGAAGAAGTACTACGGCCAGACCCTGAAGTGGCGCGACTGCGGAGTCGAGGGCTTCCAGTGCGCCACGCTGCGCGCCCCGCTCGACTACGCGAAGCCGGACGGGGAGGAGATCGAGCTCGCGGTCTCCCGGGTCCGGGCCACCGGCCCCGGCAAGCGCCTCGGCTCGCTCCTGGTCAACCCGGGCGGTCCCGGCGGCTCCGCCGTCGGCTACCTCCAGGGGTACGCGGGCATCGGCTACCCGGCACCGGTCCGCGCCCGTTACGACATGGTGGCCGTCGATCCGCGCGGCGTCGCCCGCAGCGCGCCCGTCGAGTGCCTGACGGGCGCCCAGATGGACGCGTACACCCAGGTCGACCAGACGCCCGACGACCCCGCGGAGGTCGACGCGCTGAGCACCGCCTTCAAGGAGTTCGCGGCGGGCTGCGAGAAGCGCTCGGGAAAGGTGCTGCCGCACGTCTCCACCGTCGACGCGGCCCGTGACATGGACGTCCTGCGGGCGGTGCTCGGCGATGCGAAGCTCAGCTACGTGGGGGCCTCGTACGGCACCTTCCTCGGTGCCACCTATGCCGAGCTCTTCCCCGACCGCGTCGGCCGTCTCGTTCTGGACGGGGCAATGGACCCGTCACTCTCCGCGCTCGACCTCAACCGGGACCAGACCGGTGGCTTCGAGACCTCTTTCCGCGCCTTCGCGGCCGACTGCATCCGCCAGCCGGACTGTCCCCTCGGCACCGGGTCCGTCGCCGCTGCCGGGGAAGCGCTGAAGAAGTTCTTCCGCGACGTGGACGCCGAGCCCGTGCCCACGGGGGAGAGCCGTGAGCTCGGCGAGTCCCTCGCGACCATCGGGGTGATCGCCGCCATGTACGACGAGGGTGCCTGGCCCCAGCTGCGGGAGGCCCTCACCCGGGCGATGAACGGCGAGGGCTCCGGCCTCCTCGCCCTGGCCGACAGCTACTACGAGCGCGAGGCCGACGGCACCTACGCCAACCTGATGTCCGCCAACGCCGCGGTCAACTGCCTGGACCTGCCGCCCGCCTTCTCCAGTGCCGCCGAGGTTTCGAAGGCCGTCCCGTCCTTCGAGAAGGCATCCCCGGTCTTCGGCGAAGGACTCGCCTGGGCCGCCCTCAACTGCACCTACTGGCCGGCCCCGGCCACCGGCCGGCCGCACCGCATCACCGCGGAGGGCGCCGCCCCGATCCTCGTCGTCGGGACCACCCGCGACCCGGCCACCCCGTACCGCTGGGCCCGGTCCCTGGCCGAACAGCTCTCCTCCGGCACCCTGCTGACCTACGAGGGCGACGGTCACACCGCCTACGGCCGGGGCAGCGACTGCATCGACACCGCGATCAACGCCTACCTCCTCGAAGGCACCCCGCCTGAGGACGGAAAGCGCTGCTCGTAGGCCCCCTCCGGGGGTGGTCGGAGCACCTTCGGAAACTGTGTAGACTTGGCGACGCTGCTGCACCCACGATGGGTCTGCACGGTGTGCCGCCTTAGCTCAGTTGGCCAGAGCAACGCACTCGTAATGCGTAGGTCTCGGGTTCGAATCCCGAAGGCGGCTCAAGAAGAGGGGCCAGGTCACATTGCCCGTGACCTGGCCCTTTGTCATTTCCTGATCTTCGGATTGGTAGAGACCACTTGGCGTGTAGGTCTCGTTCCCACCCTCCATGGGAACGGAATGGGAACATGCCGGTTCCCGGGCGTTCCCACAGCCTGATTAGGTGGGGCCGAGCTTCTTCCCGGCGGTCTTGCCCTTGGGGCTCTTCTCCGGCCCCTTTTTGTCCTTCTTCGGCTTCCTGGCGGCCTTCGCCGCCTTCTTGCGCGCCTTCTCCACCAGGACGACCGCAGCTTCGGCGGCGGCGTCTTCCAGGGTGGGCATGATCGAGGTGTAGGTGTCCATCGTCATGCGCAGCGACGAGTGGCCGAGCATCTGCTGAATGACCTTCGGGGCCACGCCGGCGGCGAACGCCTGAGATCCGGCGCCGTGGCGGGCGTCGTGCAGACGGATGGGCGGGAGGCCGGACAACTCAACCAGCCGGTCCCAGCGGTCGGTAAACACCTGGGGGTGGTACTCCTTGCCGTTCTCGTGAGTGAAGACCCGGCCGCCGGAGTCGATCCAGGCGTTCTCCTTCTCCCATGTCTCGCGCTCGGCCTGCTGTGCCTTCCGCCATGCCTTCAACAGGGCCACGGCCTGGGAGTCGAGCTTGATGTCGCGGACGGAGTCCGCCTTCGGGGTGGCGTCGTGGACCTCGTACGAGACGGTGACCAGCTGCTCGGTGACGTGCAGCACGCTCTTCTTGAGGTCGATCTCGTGCCAGGTGATCGCGGCAGCCTCACCGCGGCGCAGGCCCCGGAAGACAACGAGGTGCCACAGAGGGAACAACCTGTCGCTGGACGCGAAGTCGAGGAACTGGGCGGTCTGCTCTGTCGTCCAGACCATGACAGGACTGGGCTTCTTCCCGGTGCGCTTCCAGCGGGCTACCCGCTCGTCCGTCCAGACCAGACCCTTGGGTTTGGTGACCTTGGGCAGGCTGACCATCGTGGCGTAGTTCTTCGCGATCAGCTCCTCGTCCACGGCGTCGGCGAGGGCCGAGGACAGAGTCGCGTTGATCGAGCGCATGGTCGCCGGTCCGGTGACCCGCTGGACCTTCTTGCGGGCTTCGGTGTGCTGTCGGCGAAGGTCCCACCAGCGGGCGCGCAGCTCGGTGCGCAGCTCCTTCTGGTCCTGTGGCGTGGCCATCCATGTCTCGTAGGCGGTGCGGGCCTCTTCGCCGAGTTTGTCAGTCTTGGCGCGGTGCTCCTCCCGGCGCTCGTTATCCTCCACGATCCAGTCGTACATGGCCTGGATGCTGCGCGTGTGCAGGTGGCGCATCTGCAGCTTGCCCAGGTGCGGGATGAAGTACAGCTCCGCGTCCCTGGTGTACTCGTGGTGGGTGGTGACGGCCAGGTCGTGCTTCTTCTTCTTGAGCCAGCGGCGCAGGTACTCCTCGACGGTCTCCTTGGATAGGACGTTGATGCCGTTCTGGGCGGCCTTCCAGACCTTCTCGGCGGCGTTGGCCGCGTCCTCCTGGGTGCGGAAGCCGCCCTTCTTCGCCCGAGGCCGGCGGGAGCCGTCCGGGTTGGGCGGCAGCTCTATGGAGTAGTACCAGGAGCCGTGAGCGCGCTGGGTGAGCTTTGGGCAGGTCTTCTCCAAGCCCCCGATCTTCGGGGACCCGTCAGGGTTGTAGAGGAGCTTGCCCTCCTTGTCGGAGAGCTGCCCCTTGCAGGAGCACCGCTTATAGGTCTTGTCCTCGAACATGTTCTCGATTACCCCCCTGGGCTGATCGTTCCCTTTGGATCACCGTACGCATACAGTCTTCATCGGGAAGACCTGTATCACCTGGAGATCTCCTCTCTAGCCTGTAAAGTGATCGCGAGTTGGCGCGGGGGAGAAACGCGGCAACGAGATGACGACATCGAGCACAACCGCAAATGCCGACCAGCCCGGGATGAGCTTGAGCGAGGTCTTGGCGCTGCCCGCGACGGTCAACGTCGTGACGGCTGCCCGCGCGCTGGGCATCGGTCACAACAAGGCGTACGACCTGATCCGGGAGGGCAGGTTCCCCGTTCGGACGCTCCCGCTCGGGAGTACGGTGCGCATTCCCACAGCTGCGCTGTGGGAGGCGCTGGGGATCGGCCCGCTGCCGCATAGGGATGCAGCGAGCCGCTGAGAGGGTGGGCCCTATGCCTCGGCTGTACGGTTTCGAGGACCAGAGACTGTCCCGGGTTCGGGAGCAAGAGCGGCAGGTCACGCGGGAAGCGGTAAGCCGCCTCCTCGCTGGCCAGCCGCGTTCCGCTGTCGTCTCCTGGATGAACGCGGAGGGGCACCGAGGCACGATGGGCGGCGAGTGGACCAACGGGTCCCTGGGTCGGTACCTCGCCAACCCTGCCGTCGCTGGCCTGGAGCGTAACCAAGCGGGGGAACTGGTCGAGACTGGTCGCCCTGCCCTGATCACGTCGGCGGAGTTCCTCCAGTTGGAGGCCCAGTCAGGCCGTGCGGACGCTGCGGTCCGGGAGGATGACTTCCCTTACCTGCTCTCGGAGGGGCTCACCGAGTGCGGCCTGTGTGATCACGGGATGACTGGGGGCCGGTCCAATGCCGGCACCCCCTCGTACCGATGCCATGACTGTGGCCGCGTCCGGGTCACGGCCACCGCCCTTGAGGACTATGTCGGCGAGCACGCGCTTGCCGAGCTATCCCGGCCGGGCACGCGAGCTGCCCTTGAAGCCGCCCAGGAGGAGATGAAGGTCGAGGCGGAGGCGCTGCGCGTGCGAATCCAGGACCTCGTGGCCTCACGGGGCGCTCTCGCTGAGCCGTACGCAGAGGGCCACGTCGGGCGCGTGGCCCTCGCGGCAGCGGACGGGACGATCAACGAGAAGTTGAAGGCCGCCCGCTCGCGCTTGCGGTACGTCGAGCAGATCGCCGATGCCAAGCTGCCCCTCGGCACAGTCAAGAATCTGGTTCGCTGGTGGGGGCACGCGCCTTCCAGCTCGAAGAGGGCCATCATTGCGCTTCTCTTCGACCGTGTGCGCGTGCTGCCTGCTCGGGCCCGCGGCGTGCGAAGCGTGGATGATCGGGTCGAACTCAAGTGGCGCACAGCACCGAAGGTCTGACCTGGCGGCGTGTCGGCGCCGGTCAGTCGCGAGCTACGCCTCTGCGCTCTGCCGCTGCTCGCGTTTCTGCGTGAGGTGTCTTTCGTAGGCCATTCCCAACGAAAACTTGTCGCCAGGCTTCAAGTCGAGGCTCTTGTAGATGCGGCCGAGCCGGTTGGTGACGGTCCTGAGGTCCACGCCGAGCTCGGCGGCGATGGACTCGTGTGTACGACGGTCGAGGAGGCCGCGCAGGATCTTCTCGTCGTCGAGCGTGAACGCCACACTCCCGGAGAAACGCGCGTAACCGCCGGTCCAGGGGTCGGCACGATTCCACTGCTCTTCGTAGACAGCAACGAGTTGGGCGACCATGCCAGGGTTCGTTACCAACCAACCCGTGTTCCGGTTGAGGTAGCCAGGGCCGGGCCGGTGGTCGGAGATGATGGCGCGGCCGTTGGCTTCCTTGCCGTCGACGATGACCATGCGGTGGAACCCTCCGGGCAGGGTACGTACTTCGCCGCCGAGCTCGGTGACCTTCTCCGCCCATGTGCGTTGGTGCGCCTGGTGTCGTGCGCTGTCGAGGTAAATCGTGCGGTACTTGATGCCTTTCCCCAGATTGTCGAGGTCACGAGGCGTTGTCTTGTCTATGACCTTCTGGCTGCGTTCGACCGGCTGCGCCGTCCAGACCGTGGCTCTGACGCCGTGCAGGGCCTCCACGACGGCCGCATTGCACTCCGGGGGGTTGGCGAGGAACTTCATGCCGCCCTCATCCGAGCTTGGGCGTCGGGGAAGTTCTTCAACAAGCCGCGCCGTATCGAGAACGTGGGCGATCCGCTTTTGCACCGCGCGGAGTTCGATTTCGACCTGTTGACGCAGCACATCACTGCTTTCCAGCAGGACGTAGTGATTGGGAGTCCATGGGTTGGCGACGATGAGGCCGCCCGTGAGGAGTTCTTCGAGTCCTGGTGTGCCTGGCTCAACCTGCTGGGAACCGTCCGCGATCACGGCGTAGAGAGAGCGTGCGACAGCCGAGAGGCCACCAATCAGACCTGACGGACTGTGATCCCCTTTGTCGTGATCCATGCCAACCTGCCCCTTACGTGTTCAGGAAATGCGCGTACGCGCATGCCTTCTAGCTTGATTGTTCAACTCCAAATCGATCAAGCTCGGTATCCATAGTTCGTCGACTCCGCCTGGCGTAAACCATCAGGTGACGCGTGGGGCTTGAGGGGATGAACTGAGCCATGTGCTGGGCGACGGGATGACGTTGCCGGAGGGGGCCTGATATGACCGACCGTGTTCGAACAGCCCCGAGAAAGTGGAAATCCATGAAGAAGCTGCGACGCAACGTACTGACCAGCCTCGCCGGCGCTACCGCGGTCACCGCCCTGCTGATAGCAGGCGTCGGCGGCACCTCGTCCGTCCAGGCGGACCCGGAGTGGGGCACTCTCACCCCGGAGGTAGTCCTGGCGGACCCGGAGTGGGGTCGGGTCGCGCCGCTTCCCACGGCCGAGCTGGACCCCGAGTGGGGCAGCGCACCGAGGGCGGAAGCACTGACGGACCCCGAATGGGGATGAAGAACCCCTAAGAGCGGCCCTGTCCTCTCTTAGGCGCTGGGCGGGAGGTTGATGGCCTGACCCCCGCCCAGCGTCTCTCCAGGAGCGGCCTCGACCTGCCCAAAGGCCCGTAAGTGATGGTTGTGGGCGTGCAGGCGAGTGATGACGCTCGGGCCGGAGCGATGCGGGTCGCGATGCCGGAAACGGCGGGGGTTGATACGGCCCGGTAGTGCCCGGCTGCGTGTGTCCTGGGGGGCGCAGTGCGTAGCAGTGGGACGTTGGGTGACGCAAGGGGATAGGGCGGCCACGCGGAGACGTGCTGGCCGGTGGTGGCATGCGCGGGGCTGCAGGGGCCCCGCAACGGGGAGGGCAGCAGAGTGGCGATCGATCCGAGACGGGTGCAGCAGCTGGCGAAGGAAGCGGATGCGAGCGGAAGGCCCGTGTTGAGCCCCGGTGCCGCGAGGGAGGCTCTGGCTGCACTGACCGTGACGGATGTCGAGAGGGTCGAACCGAGACCGCAGCGCGTCCCCATCGGTGGAGTTTCCGCCCTGCAGCAGGCAAGTTGACCAGACGTCGAGACCCGGGGCGCTGGCTGTTCTTCCAGCCCCCCGGTCACGGGGTAGAGGCTTGAAGATCAGGAAGCCTGCGCCAAAAGATAGGCTGCAACATTGGAACGTGATACTTTCACCTCGTGATCGGGGACGGCCGCAGCCGCGGAACCGGCCCGCTCACACGCCGGTACGACATCCCCACCTCGGTGTCTGGCGGGTGGCACATCCCCCGCGCCCTGCCCGTCAGACGCCGGCGCCGTCCCATGCGGAGCCACCAGGGAGAACGGACCGGCGGTCCGGACGCACGGACCCGCCTCGATTCCGGTCGAGGCGGGTCCCCGCGCGTCCGGGGCCATCCCTTGCCCGCCGCTCCGGCGGTCGGCCCGGCTGCAGGAGGACGACATGGCGGCGACCGCCGAAGGCCCCATCCCCACCGGCAAGAAGGAGCGAACCCCGCCCTTCCCGGGCGCGGTATGGTGCGACGCCTGCGAACGCTGGTGCTCCCCCGCAGGAATCTGCGGCTGCAACAACCGCTGACGAGCACCCCATGACGGACACGACTCCTGCCACGCCGGTGACGCCAACGCAGCTTCTCCATCTCGTCGGCCACGCAGAGAAGCGCCGACTCACCCCCGAGGAAGCGGCCCGACTACGCGAGGGGGTGAGCCTCAACACGCCGGAACCCGCGGCCCCTAAGGGCCACTCCGGGAAGCCCACACCCCTTGGCCCCACACCTGACACCGCCCGCCTGCCCCGGCCAGACCTCCTGAGCAAGGCACCGCTACTCAATCGCCGCGTCCTCACCATCGCGGAGCAGGACGCACTGTGGGCCACCATCGCCCACCTCGTCGGATCGGCCGGACATCGCCCCGTTCCATTTCCCGTCGTCCGTACGGTGGTTCGTGCGACTCTCAACGAGTTCGGCCTCCTCCTCCCCCCGCCGGCCCCGGACCCCGGCGTGTGCTCCAGCAGGTTCGCCGACCACCAGGGCCTGTGGTGGCAGTGCCGAAAGCCCAGGCACCACAACCCCACCGAAGGCCACGCAGCTAGGGAATGGATCTGGGCGGACGAGAGCTCCGGGCGGGAAGCGTGAGAGCGTTCTACCGGGGTTACGACGAGCGCACCAACCGGCGGCACCCACTAGTCAGGAGGCTCCATGTCGTGCGCGAAGACGGGAAGTTCCCCGGCCGGGCCGCCGAGTGTGGCACAGGCGGATGGCCTGTCACCAACAGTCCGGTCGTCATCCTCGACCCCATGCCGTCCGTCCCTCCCGAGGGTCTGACCTGGTGCCCTCTCTGTGTCGGACGAGCTGCCGAGCGCGCCGGACTGCTGCCTGAGTTCGCCGCCCGACTGGCCACAGCTGGTCACGAGGGGGCGCGGTGAGCAACCTCCACGCCGGTGTCGGAGATGCCCAGCCCTCGTGGTGCTGTTGCCCAGTATTGGGGCCCGGTTGCCCCTGTAGCCACTGAGCGGCGAGCCCAGTCGCTGGCGCCCCTGTTCTCACCCTTGGCGCCCCGATTGCCAGGCGCCAACGAAGGGGGCGCTGCCCGCCAGCTCCTGACCAGTCGACCCATAAAAGAGGGGTGCTCGCCGAATAGGTGAGCGCCCCTCTTTATGTGGACACGAAATAAAAGAGTGTCGAATTCTCTTTTTGAATTCTTCCCTATTTCCTATTGCTCTCAAGATTGAATGCCTATAGGTTCTAAGTAGTTCGACCGCATCAAACCGGATTCACCGGAACGGCGAACAAAGTGAAAGGAAGAAGAAATGACCGAGATCGAGAACCAGACCCCGGCCTCCTTCCCCAACGTCCGTATCGAGGAGATCGCGCCCAACCCGAAGCAGCCCCGTCGCTTCTTCGATGAGGAGGCGCTGCAGGAGCTGGCCACCTCTATTCAGGCGAACGGGCTGCTCCAGCCGATTGTTGTCCGCCCTTACGACTTCGAGGGCGAGGGTGAGGCGCGCTTCATGATCATCGCCGGTGAGCGGCGCTGGAGGGCCTGCCAGATGGCCGGCATCGCCACGGTCGACGTCCGGGTTCTGGAGAACCTGAACGAGGTGGAGGCGTTCATCCTCTCCGTCGCGGAGAACGTGAACCGCGAGGATATGACGATCATGGAGGAGGCCGGCGCCTACGCCGACATGATGGCCCTCGGCTGGGACCCCAAGAAGATTGCAGCCCAGTGGGGCAAGACGGAGACGCACATCAAGTGGCGGATCGGGCTCCTCACCTTGCGCGATGAGGTCGCGGCCTGGGTCACGGAGGGCAAGATCAAGCCGAACCTGGCCTGGCACATCGCCCAGCTCTCCCCGGCCAACCAGATGGTCGCTGCCATGCGCTACCTCAAGGGCGACTTCGACAGTGAAGCGGACGCCGCCAACTTCGCCCAGGGGCTGCGAATGGCAGAGCAGCAAATCTCGATGATCACCGACGAGGAGCCCACCGTCGAGGAGAAGGAGAAGCGGGAGAAGGCGAAGAAGCAGGCCACTGACAAGCTTGGCAAGATTGAGGAAGGGCTGCTGCCGCTCCTCGATGAGCTGACCAAGGTCGCCAAGCCGGAGGAGCTGGCCGACATCCTCGGTACGGAGCTCGGCCGATACGTCCGCGTCATGGATCGGCTCCACAGCCAGGTGACGCTGGCCCGTCGGATGCTCCGCCAGGCCAACGGCATCGCCACGGCCAAGGAGGTCGCCTGGGCGGAGGCGGTCAAGACCACTCAGGCGCCGGCGAAGAGTGAGGAGCCGGTCAAGGCCGACAACCTGGAGGAGCCGGAGACCCAGCCCGAGGCGGCCCCGGAGAAGAAGGCCCCCGCCAAGAAGGCCCCCGCCAAGAAGGTGGCCCCCCGTAAGCCGGCCGCGCCCCGCACCCGGGCCGCGGCGAAGCAGGACGCCTGACATGAGGCCGGGCGGGTCCGGAAGGAGGCCGGACCCGCCCGGCGGCCAATCTACAGCGAGCACATCGCCCACCAGGGCGGTGTGCTCGTTGTGCTGTGCGGTGACACGGGCAGCCTTTTGTAGTCCCTTGGACCTGTTGGGTCCCGCAGGTGGGTGCGTACGGGGCGATTTCGGGCGGCGAATCCATTCCCCCTCGGGCCTGCCTATCGGGTGCGTACGCCCCCGCCGGTGTCCGCTAGCCAGGGATCGCTCCCTCATCTCCTCGGCTCGCTACCCCCTCGCCCAACTGTGAAATTCAAGAGAATTAAATGGGAAATCAATGGGGCGATTTAAGAGGTAAAACATTGCTTTATGGAGTGCTGTCCAATAGGTTTAAAGAGAAGCAAACAAAACACCCCAATCGGGGTGGGCTCTTTATTAACTCAACAGGGGGTTCGCATGGGCGAGCAGACGGCACGACAGCTGACCGAGTTCTTTTCGGCGCGCCAGCTCCTCGACACGCTGCAGGCACTCTTGGACGGTCTGGGATCTCCCTCCGCCGACCTGGACGTGGAGATAGCACTGCCTCGGCACATGCCGGCGCAGTCGACCGATGTCACACCGGTCGTCGTTAAGGGATCGGCGGGCAGGATCTGGATCACCGCGTACGACGTGGACGGCGAACTGCCGGCCTCGGTGTATGAGGACATGGGTGTCAGCCGCGAGCGCATCGCCGAACTCGAAGACATCGAGGCCGGCGGCTAACCCAAAGCAAAAGCGCCCGCTGCCGCAACGGCAGCGGGCGCGCCCCCCGTTGGGGATCACAACTACACCAGAGAGGACAGCAGCACGTGCTGACCCTGTTCACGAACCGGTTCCCGGACGTCCAGATAGCCCAAGGGGTGCCGGTCCGCATCACCCGTGGCCACCCTCGCTACAAGCTCGCCTACCAGCTCCAGTACCAGGTGCCGGAGCTTGCTCCGGCCGCTGCCTACTTCAACGAGCCCGAGCCGCTCTTCACCGCGGCCTACCGCGCCGACCTCGACAAGCTTGGCGCTCCCCGGATCGCCGACCTCCTCAATGCCGTCGCCACGGCCGCCGGCGATCACCGCCTGGTCCTGCTGTGCTTCGAGGACTTGTCGAAGCCCGGACTCTGGTGTCACCGGCGGGTGTTCGCCGACTGGTGGCAGGAACGCACCGGCGACGCTGTGCGGGAACTGGGACCGCGACTGACCCACGAGCAGATCCCGCTGATGTGACCTCCTGGCGGCCCGGCCGACATACCGACCGGGCCGCCACCCAACACCTGTGCGGCGGGGCACCCCCAAGGGCGCCCCGCCGCACAGTCGTGTCCAGGGCCTGCGCTGATAGCCTCCACATGGCGCGGGGAACGCCTTGAGGGGAACCATGTTCCAGGGCACGATCCCTCAGCCCATGCGCGCCATAGTCCACGAGACCGCCCGAGAGTGGCCCGCCAGCGCCCCGGTCTACGTCCCGTGCTGCGGCAATTTCACCATCGAACGGTCGATCGCGGACCTCGGCTTCGAGCTCCACTCCTCCGACGTGTCGATCTACACCAGTGCGATCGGCCGGTGGCTGACCCGGCAGCCCGTCGGGATCCAGCTCCGCCCCGAGTCCGAAGACGAGCTCGGCTGGCTCGCCGACTCCCTGGACGATGCGGTCGGCACGGTCGCGACCATGATGCTGGGCACCCGGTTCCTGCCCGCCCTGGGCCGCGAAACCCTGTACCACCAGCGGGTCGTCTCCTCGCATCGCGCACAGTGGGAGCGGATGCACGCCGAGACAGTGGAGAAGCTGTCGGCCACGGACCTCCAACTCGCCTCGTACGACGCCGAGGACGTCCGCTCGTGGCTCACGCGGGTCCCCGAGGCTGCCCCCGTGTGCTCCTTCCCTCCCTTCTACGGAGGCGGCTACGAGAAGCTGTACGCCCCCCTAGAAGCCCACTTCACTTGGGATGCGCCGACCTACTCCCCCCTGACGGACGCCGACGTGGTGAGCGTCCTCGGAGCTATCACCGAGCGTCCGTACTGGCTCACCGCGTCCAACCACCACGTCCCCGAGCTGGAGTCCCACCTGCGCGGCGTGATCAAGGCGACGCCCCGGGCCGCGCCGTTCTACGTCTACGCCTCGAAGGCGCGCACTCGGATCGTCGCCCCCCGCCAGCCGCTCCAGCCGGTCGCTGCTCCTCGCCTACGTCAGGGAGAGGAGATCACCGGCCCGCTCACCCTCTCCCCCCTGACGGCCGCCCAGTTCAACGCGCTGCGCTCCCGCTACCTCAACCCAAAGATCGCGCCCGGCTCGGCGCACCTGTCCGTCGCGGTCCGTGCCGGCGGCCGGATCGTCGGAGTCTTCGCCATGTCGCCGTCCTCGTACACCCCCGACGAGGCGTACCTGCTGTCCGACTTCGCGGTGGCTCCGACGGACTACCCCCGCCTGTCGAAGCTGGTCGTTCTCGCGGCAACGAGCACCGAGGCCCAACTGCTCTGCCAGCGCGCCTTCTCCAAGCGGATCCGGGCTGTGGCCACGACCGCGTTCACCCAGAAGCCCGTGTCGATGAAGTACCGCGGACTGCTCAAGCTCACCAAGCGCGGCCCCTCCAACGAGTCCGGCTACGCCTACCAGCTCCAGTACCAGGGGCCGATGGGCGGGCACACCCTCGCCGAAGCCTTCGACACCTGGACCACCAAGTGGGGCACCCCCAAGACCACCCCGGCCGCCGCGAAGGAGAAGAAGTGACCGAGCAACTGACCCCGCCCGCCTACGTAGAGGGCGATCCCCGAGACCTCACCCTCCTCGACCTCAACGCCCGCTTTCTGCCGCATGAGCAGTTCAAGCAGCTCGTGGAGAACATCCGGCAGGACGGGTGCCTCACCTCGACGCCGCTGGTCTGGAACGACGCCGACTCCGGACGGCGCATCGTGCTGTCCGGCAACCACCGCACGATGGCCGCGATCGAGGCCGGCCTGACCCGCATCGGCTGGCTGGAGATAACCGACCCGCTGCCACGGCAGCGGCAGATCGCGCTCCAGCTCTCCCACAACGCCATCGCGGGCCAGGACGATCCTGCGATCCTCAAGGAGCTGTACGAGGAGCTGGAATCCGTCGAGTGGCGGCAGTACACGGGCCTGGACGACAAGGCCCTGGAGCTACTGGAGAAGGTCGACGTCGGCGGCCTTGGTGAGGCGAACCTCGACTTCGCCACCGTCACGATCGTCTTCCTGCCCGACGAGCTGGAGCGAGCCGAAGCCGCCCTGGACGAGGCGAAGAAGACGGGCACCGCCGACGCCCGCTGGGGCTTGGCCCTCACCCAGTACGAAGGTGTCCTGGACGCGCTGGAGACCACTCGCGCCGCCTACAAGATCGGCAACGCAGCCACGGCGTTCGGGGTCATCCTCGACACCTTCGAGCGGCACCTGACGGAACTCTCCGAAGGCTGGTACGACCCGCAGGCCCGCTCCGCGTCCCGAGACGGCACGGCCCCGATCGAGACCGTGTTTGGCCTCCGCGAGATACCGACCGCCACCGCAGCCGCCGTCCGTACGGCGATCGCCGACCTGGTCCGCGCCGGCGACGTTCCCGAGGACGAACCATGGCGGGCCCTGGACGTGTGGGCCGGTACGGCAGGCGGAGACGACGAGGAGTAACCCGACAGGGAGGAGCGCAGGGCAAGGAGCCTGACGGTGGCAGGAAGCGACAACGACCCGTGGGACCGCCAGACCGACGAGTCGCCGGTGGCGTTCGCGGGGTTCGCGGCGTACCGGGACATGGGCCCCGCCCGGAGTATCACGCGAGTGGCACGGGAGTTGAACAAGTCCCGGGCCCTGATCGCCCGCTGGTCCTCCGCCCACGCCTGGGTCCTGCGCGCCCAGGCGTGGGACCGCGAGCAGGACCGCGTGTTCCTCGCCGAGCAGGCCGACGCCCGCCGCGCCGCCGCCCGCCGTCACGTGAAGATCAGCCAGGCGTTCCTCGGCAAGGTCGTCGCCCGCCTCCAGTCCCTCGACCCCCGCGAGCTGTCCCCTGACCAGCTCCTGCGGTACTTCCAGGTCGCCGCCGAGATCGAACGGAAGGTCCTCTCTCCCGACGGCACGACGCTTCCCGACGCCGTCGACGACAACGTCCTGCAGGCCGGCGAGATGAGCGACGAGGAGCGCCACGCCCGCATGGAGCAGTTGCGTCGCGAACTGGAGCGTCGCATCGGTGAGACGCCGGAGGAGGAGGCGTGACGCGCAGAGGATGGGCGCGCCGACGCGGCATCGAGGCCCTGCCCGACCCGCGGGCCATGAGTGAGCGGCAGCTCCAGCAGGAAGTCGCCGCTCTGATCCAGGCCGACGAAGTCTCCCGCCGCCGCTGGGCGTGCGACCGGCAGGGCTGCAACGGCCTGCCGCACGCCGGCTGGTTCCACAACCACGCCCGTGCCGCCCAGCGGACTCCGCTCGGGCTGTGGACGGCGTGGCTGCTGCTCACCGGCCGAGGCTGGGGCAAGACGCGCACAGCGGCGGAGTCGGTGCGGGAGTGGGCTGCCACCCCGAATCAGCAGATCGCGGTGATCGCGAAGAACGCGACGCTCGTGCGCGACATCTGCTTCCTGTCGCCGAAGTCCGGTCTGCTGAGCGTGATCCCGCCCGAGGACATCCTCCGCTTCAACAGCTCCCTCGGTGACACGACGCTGTGGTTGAAGAACGGCACGATGATCCGCGGGTTCGGCGCCGAAACCCCTGACAACCTGCGCGGCTGGGCCTTCGATAAGGGCTGGTGCGACGAGTACGCGGCCTGGTCGCGGCACACGGCGCAGGAGGTCTACGACATGCTCTGGTTCTGCCTGCGCGAGGCCGACAACCCGCAGGTCATCCTTTCGACCACCCCGAAGCCGCTCCCGCACGTGAAAAAGCTCGTGGAGCGCGGCCGGGCCCAGGAGAAACGTCACCGCGAAGGCGGGCCGCCGCCGCGCGTGCTCCTGACCCGCGGGCACATGTCCGACAACGACGCGAACCTGTCGATGGCCGCTCGTGAAGAACTGGAGGAGGAGTACGCAGGCACCCGCCTCGGCCGCCAAGAGCTGTCCGGCGAGCTGCTGGAAGACGTGGAAGGCGCCCTGTGGGCAGGCTGGATGCTCGAAGTCGAAGGGTTTCGCCTCCCGCGCGAGCACGTGCCGCACCTCGACCGCATCGTCATCGGAGTGGACCCGGCGACCAAAAGCCACGAGAACGCCGACCTGACCGGGTTCACCGTCGCCGGACGCGGCACCCCGTATGTGTCGACGTACGGAGACAACCGGCCCCGCGGGTACGTCCTGCACGCCGAGGAGAAGCGCCTCACCCCGACGGCCGCGATGCGCCGGGCTGCCGCGCTGTACCACGAGCACAAGGCGGACTGCGTGGTCATCGAGGCGAACAACGGTGGCGAGTACCTGCCGGCGCTCCTGGAGCAGGTTGACCCCCGGGTGCCGTGGCGGATCGTCCACGCCACCCGAGGCAAGCGGGCCCGGGCCGCGCCGGCAGCCCAGCTCTACGAGCAGGCCCGCATCCACCACGTCGGCCCGCCGCGGGGCTTCGCCGAACTGGAGGAGCAGATGCTGACGTTCGTTGGCCTCGGCGAGACGGAGGACTCGCCCGACCTTCTTGATTCGGCGGTATGGGCGCTGTGGGACCTATTCCTCGACATGCCCGGCCGCGTCGGCCCGAGCAACGATCAACGCCTGGAAGGGCGCCGCTGACCCCGCCAGGGTGCGTAGGCTGCTCGGTACGGGCGCGGGGCTCGGACGCCTGGAGGCGCTGTGGGTCTGCGCGAGTTGTTCATCGACGCGTGGAGCTGGCTCAACTACAAGGAGACGACGTCCGACCCAGGACGCGTGTTCCCCGAGCTGGCGAGGCAGTGGATCCCGGACGACGACCTGCGCCGGCTGACCGCGTACAAGATGCTTGTTGCCTACGACCAGAACCAGGCCGGGCAGCTGGCCGCCGCGTACGGTGACGAAGACGGACTCGAACGTCGCGAGCTCGGCGACCCGGCGCGGCTCATCGACGCGGCGGTGAGCTACCTCCTCGGCTCGGACCAGAAGGTCGTGGTCCCGGGCGCGGAGCACGCCGACGAGGAGACCCCAGTCGAAGGCGCGCAGGCGGCGGCCGAGCTGCAGGAGCGGCTTCGAGCGTGGGCGAAGAAGGAACAGCTCCTGCTGCGTATCCAGCAGGCGGAGCGGTGCGCAGTCCGCTGCGGCGACGCCGTGTACGCGCTGTCGTGGGCGCCCGAGAAGAACCGCGTCCTGCTGCGTACGTACGACCCGGGCTGGTACTTCCCGGAGTGGGACGAGGGCGAGCAGGACATTGCCGAGTACCCGACGCGGGTGCACTTCGCATGGGGGCTTCCCGCTGACCCGGCCAAGGGCCTGAAAGAGCGGGTACGTCGGATCACCTACGAACTGGGGCAGATCCGGCCGGCCACCCGCTCCGGTGCCGACATCGACGGGCAGCCGGCGCGGGAGACGGTCCTCGCGGAGGACGGCACACCGGTGCTGACGGCGGGCGACACCCTCGACGTCGAGACCGGGCAGATCACCCGCGTCTATCCGTGGGCTGCCGGGCCGTCGCCGTTGACGTGCTACCTGACGGACGCCGAGTGGGTACTCGACGACCTCAAGGGAGGTCAGGACGTCTACACCCTGCCCGAGAGCAAGGCCAGGTACCGGACACGGTCCGACGGCCAGATCCTCGACCGCCTGGACCTCCAGGTGGACTTCCTGCCCGTGGTCCACATTCCGAACTTGATCCCGGACGTGGGAGAGCACTGGGGCAAGAGCACCCTGGCACTGGTCCTCCAGGCCCTGGATGAACTGGCCGCGACGGATACGGACTCGGCGTCGGCGTCGGATACGACCGGTAGCCCGATCATCGCGCTCGCTGGTGCACGGCTGCCCATCGACCGGAGCACCGGCCAGCCGCTGCCGGTGAAGGTGAAGGCGGGCTCCGTGTGGGAGCTGAACGAGTCCGGCCGGATGGACACGCTCGACACCTCGCCTCAGCTGGCGGAGCTGCGCTCCCGCATCGACCACCTCCAGGACCGGATCGCGGCGAACAGCCGGCTCACCGCTGCCGGGCTTGGCCTGCTCGACCCCACCGAAGTGCCGTCCGGATACGCGCTCCAGCTCGCGCTGAGCCCGCTGGACTCCCTCGTCGGCGCGATGCGGCTTGCGCGCGCCGACAAGTACGAGATCCTGCTGCGCATGGTGCAGCGCCTCCACCAGGCCGGACACGCATGGCCTGCGGGGGAGTGCCTGCCTGCGGAACTGTCGTGGGGCCCGCCTACCCCGACCGACCGGACCGCAGTTCTCACCGACGTGGTGACCGGCGTGACCAAGGGCGTGATCAGCCTGGAGACCGGCGTACGGATGCTGCAGGACGCGGGCTACCCGATCGAAGACGCGACCGAGGAGATCCAGCGCATTCAGAAGAGGGCCTTCGAGCAGGCCGCGCGCCTTGCGGATGCCACCGGCGACAACGCTGCCGTGCGCGAGTACCTGGGCCTGCCGAAGCCGAACCCAGGTGTGCCGCCGGTGCCGCTACTGCCGCCGAAGCCGGCCGATCAGTGAGGTGCGTCCAAAGCCCGGCAGAACTCGTCGTACACGGTGCGCAGATCGCTGGCGATCCGTTCGTAGTCCTCGTCCGAGACCAGGACGATGTCGGCCAGATCCTCGGGCGTGCGCACCTTGCCGAAGTGCATCACGTGCGCACTGGCTGTGTTCCAGTCCCCGATCAGCCGATCGGCGACGTCACCAGTCGGTTTCTGCCAGTCGGACACGAGGGCGCGGGCGTCGGTGTTACCAGGGTGGGTAGTGAACTTCACCAGGTACTCCACGAGGAGCCGCACGTTCACCCAGAACGACTCGATGCACGCGACGCGCAACACACCGGGCATGTCCTTGCCGTCGGTGAGGTAGTCGCGGCAGCCTTCAACCTGGTCCATCGCCATGTCCACGAAGGCCCGGGTTCGGGCGTCCGGCGGGTAGTTTCCGTTCCACCATGCAGTGTCAGTCATGGCCCGCACCCTAGGATGCGGGCACAGGACCTCATGAGCGATTTCCGAAGTGGCTAGACTGGATCACGGCGCGGGGGCGCTGCTGCTGGAGGACACCACCATGGCCCGTCCGCTGCCCGACCCCCTGATGCCCCTCGGACACCGGCGTGACGGACGTCCGATCTTCCCGATCCTGGGTGCTGCGCCCACCGATCCGTCTGCGCAACCCGGCAGCGAACCGAACCCGTCCGGTACCGGCACGGGGGTAGTGGTCGATCAGGACACACTCGCGCGGCTGCTGGCCCGGGAGAAGGACCAGGGCGGCCGGACAGCAGTGAAAAAGCTCCTCGGAGAGCTCGGCTTCGAGAAGCCCGACGAGCTGGCCACGTTCGTGACGGCGCAGCGCGAGGCACAGCAGGCGCAGCTGACCGAGATCGAGCGCCGTGAGCAGGCCGCCGCCGATGCGACGAAGGCGGCCGAGACCCGCGAACGCGCCGCCGCCGCCCGAGAGCGAGCGGCCGTCCGCAGGGGCGCGCTGGTTGCCCTCGGCGCGAGCGGCGACAACCTCGCTGACGCCGAACTGCTGCTCACCGTCACGGACGACGCCGACGAGCAGACCGTGGCGGACGCGGCGGCAACACTGGCACAGCGCCGCCCGGAGCTGTTCGGGCAGCCGGGGCAGATCACCCCGCCGCCGGCGCCCGGAGGTTCTCCTGCCGGCGGGCCGCCGCTGCGCGGCAGCGGCCAGCCCAAGGCAGGATCCGGAGGCCTTGAGATGGCGCGCCGACGCGGCCACCTCAAGGCCGCCGAGTAGCTGTAACCGTTCGCGAGACTTCCCACCGGCGGGACAAGGCCGGACCAGGGACCACGCCCTTCTCCTTCGTGGACGACGTCGCCACCTGGTGAGCGTGTGCCCAACCACGTTCACCAGGAGCAGGATGTCTATCCAGCCGATCTCCCGGTCGAGTACGTACACCGCGAACCGTGACTGGCTCGCGTCGCTGCACGGCACCGACCAGACCGAGACGATCACGCTCGACCTGTCGAAGTTCACCGCGGGCACCCACTACGTGGCGTCCACCGATCCCGTGCAGCCCTACAGCCGGTTCCTGTCCGGCGTCCCTGTAGGCCGGATCACCGCGACCGGCTTGTACGGGCTGTGGGACAAGGCGAACGCCGACGGCACGCAGGAGCTCGCCGGGTTCGTCTTCGCCGAGGCGTACTTCGCGCCCGGTCAGACCCGGGTGCCGGCCGCGCTGCTGTGGCACGGCGTCGTCCACGCGGCGAAGGTCACTGGCGGCCCGCTCGTCCCGGCCGACGTGACGCTCTCGCCCACCTCCGCTCAGATCCGCTTCGTGTAAGGAGGCACCCCCCATGACGATCCAGGACCTCTTGAAGGACGTGTCGGTCAAGGACCTCACCACCTTCGCGCGGGCGATCCCGACGCCTGCGGACTTCCTGCTGCAGACGACCGTGTTCCCCTCTCTCAGCGTCAACGAGGTGAAGTGGCGGATCCGTGACAACGGGCGGTACGTCAACAGCGCGAAGTACCGGGCCTACGATGCCTCGGTGCCGATCGCGTCCCGCGAGGCGTGGTCGAACGTCCGCGAAGGCGCCCTCATCGAGATGGGCCAGAAGCTCATTGTCGGTGAGCAGGAACAGCTACTCCTTGACGCCGAGCGGGGCGCCGACCAGGACCGGCTGGTCGAGCTGCTGTACGACGATGTCGAGCGGCACGTGGAGTCCGTCCACTCCCGGCTGGAGCTGGCCGCCGCCGATGTTCTGCTGGACGGCAAGCTGTCCATCAACGAGAACAGGCTGATCACCGAGGCCGATTACGGGATGCCGGCCGGAAACCGGGTCACGGCGGCCGTGCCGTGGACGGACGCCCAGAACGCGGACCCGATCGCGGACGAGCTGGGCTGGCTGCAGTACCTCGACGACCTCGGCGTTCCCGAGCCCGAGTTCGTCCTCACGTCGAAGAAGGCATACGCGACGCTGGCGAACAACCACGCGTATCGGGCAGCGTTCTACCAGTCGGTGAGCCCGTCGACCACGCCGACAGCGACCCTGAATCCGGCGCAGGTGCAGTCGGTGCGTGCCACGTATGGCCTGCCGCCGGTGCGTTTCTACAAGGCACAGGTCCGTGTCGATGGGGTCGCCCAGAAGGTGCTCCCGGACGACAAGTGGATCTACGTGCCACCGAATCGAGAGCGGTGGGCACAGATTCAGTGGGGCCGGACGTGGGACTCTCTGAACCTGACGCGCGGCACCAATCCCGAGATTCTCCGGGAGGACGCGTCGGGCCTGATCGTCACCAGGGGCATCCAGACCGATCCGGGCCAGATCTGGACCAAGGTCGCCGCCGCGGCGATGCCGGTCATGCACACGCCTGACGCTCACCTTGTTGCGAGCGTGATCTGACATGGGGCGGCTGGCGAGCACAGTGCACGTGTACGACCCGGAACGGCGAGAGCGGGTGATCCTCCTGCCAGGTGACGAGCCGAGTTCGGCGGTGGCGCGGATGATCACAGCGCCGAAGGCATGGGAGGACGGGGCGCTCCCGGAGATTCCGGACGATGAGCCCGAGCCCGAGGTCGAGGTCGAACCGGACCCCGCGGTGACGGAGAAGCCGGCGGCTCCGCCCCGGACCAGCCGCAAGGCCCAGGAGTAACGAGCGGGGCGCGGCGCCCACGAGGGGAGGCGCCGCGCCCTTCACCATGCAAGGAGGAGACTGGTGGACGAGGCGGTACGGACGTGGCTGCTCGCGCAGCTCGGGCCCGAGACGGACACGACAGACCTGGAGGCCCGGTACACCCGTCTCGGGACGGCGCGCGCCGTGGCCCTGGAGGTGTTGGCGGAGCGGCGAGCCGGGCTGCTCGCCGAGCCGCTGCGCCTCACCGTCGACGGCGTGATGACGGTCGACAACTCGGGCAACCTCACCGGGCTGGAACGGCAGATCACCTCGGTGAGCGGTGCCGTAGCCCCCGACGAGACCACGACCAGCGAGGAAGGGCCGCCGGTCGTGGTCGTCGCGTCGCTGCGTCCGGCCCGGCGCCGCTGGTAGGGGAGGACGATGACCTACGAGTGGCCGCCGCTGACCCCGGGCGACCCGGACGAGGTGGCTCGCCGTGTCGCCGTCGTTCTGCAGGACGCCTGGCAGAGGCTCGCCGACGCGCAGGAGAAGGTACTGACCTCGATCACGGTCCGCTGGAGGCTTCCGTACGTCCTGCAGACCCTGGAGGAGTTCAAGGAGTCGATCGCCGAATTCGCGACCCGGGCGGACGAGGAGGCCCGCGCGTTCGTACAGCGGCAGCTCCCGCACCTGTACGAGCAGGGCGCGCGGGCCGCCGCCGTGGACCCGGGCCGGCCGTTCGGGTGGACGGTGATGCACACCGAGGCGCTGCAGTCGCTCGCCGCCGACAGCTACGACGACTTCCTGCGCCGCTCCCAGGAAGCGGAGCGGATGGCCAACCAGTGGTACCGGGCAGTGCGCGCCGTGGCCCGGCGAGAGGTTCCCCTGCTGGCAGCCGGGAACCGTACCGCGGTGCAGAGCGCGCGGGAGCTCGCGAAGCGGCTGGAGGGCCAGGGGGTGAATCACGTCGTCTACCGCAACGGGGCACGGGTGCCTGTGCGGACGTGGGCGGAGGCGGCGGCGCTGGCGAAGTCGGCGGTGGCGTACAACGCGGGGACGCTGAACAGGGCGCGCGAGGTCGGCGTGAGCCACGTCGAGGTCTTCGACAGCGTCGGGTGCGGGTGGACGCGGCACAACGATCCGGACGTGGCAGCCGGTTCGGTGAGAAGCGTGGAGGAGGCCGCGCAGTGGCCAATCTCCCACCCGAGGTGCAGGCGCTCGTTCGGGCCTCGTCCCGACGTGGCGTAGGGCTTCAGTCCAGCCCGTTCACTCTGCGCCTTCTTGAAGTTGCAGCATCTCGTGGAACGTGGAGTTGGCACCGCGCTGGGTGAGCTCGTGATAGGTGCCGGTCTCGATGATGCGTCCGCCCTCGATGACGATGATGCGGTCGGCGAGTCTGGCGTTGGCGAGGCGGTGGGTGATGAAGAGGGTGGCCCGGCCGGTGGCAAGGTTCTTGAGGCGGGTGAAGATGCGGTGCTCTGCCCGGGCATCGAGGGCGGCGGTGGGTTCGTCCATGACGAGGACGGGAGCGTCGCGGTGGAAGGCGCGGGCGATGGCGAGGCGCTGCCACTGCCCGCCGGAGAGGTCGTGCCCGCCCCACCAGGAGCGCGCGAGGGACGTGTCGAGGCCCTTGGGGAGCTGGGCGATGACTGCGTCGGCGCCAGATGCTTCGGCTGCAGCGTGGATGGCGGGGTCACCTTCTGGCCTGGGCTGGCCAAGGTGGATGTTGGCGCGGGCGTCGAGCGGCCAGCGGGTGTAGTCCTGCGGGACCAGCCCGAGGTGCCGGTACACGGTGGCCGGGTCGGCTTGGGCGAGGTCGATGCCGTCCCAGTGGACACTTCCGCTGGTCGGGAGGTACAGACCGGTCAGGAGCTTGGCCAGGGTGGTCTTCCCGGAGCCGTTCTCGCCGACGAGGGCGATGACCTCACCGCGCTTGAGGTCGAGGCTGATGTCGGAGAGCGCGGGCCGATCGGTTCCGGGGTAGATGAAGGTGGCGTCCTTGACGCTGATCACTTCGGGGCCGGTTTCCGGGATGCGGGCGGTGCCTCGGCGGGCCGTCCAGGGGCCGGCGACGGCGAGGAAGCGGTGCCAGTCTCCAACGGCGAGCGAGGTACGGAAGAGACCGGCCCCGGCGCGCACGGTGGTGGAGAGCGCGGCGGAGGCGGTGCGTAGGGCGAGGGCTGCGGCGCCGGCGGCGGCGAGTTCGATGCGGCCGGTGGAGACGAGCAGGATGAGCGCGGCCCACGCGGCGGCCGTACCGAGGGCGGTGAAGGCGTCGCCGATGCCGCGAACGGTGAGGGCCTTGCGGGTGGCGGTGAGCTGCTCGGCTTCCAGGCGGCCGGAGATGATGCGGTACTGGCTGGTGAGGAAGTCGGCCATGGTGCCGGCGCGGACCTCGTCGGCGGTGGTCTGTTCGGTGGTGTAGGAGCGGAAGACGTTGCGCAGCCGGGAGTCGCCGAGGTTGCGGTGGTGCGCGTCGTGTTCGATCCGTGCGGCGCGGACGGCGCCCCAGGCGCAGGGGGTGGCGGCGAGCAGGAGCAGGCCGAGGACGGCGGGGTGGAGGAGGGCGACGACGGCAGCCGCGGCGACGATCTGGGCGGCAGCGGAGGTGAGGAGCTGGGCGTCGAGGATCAGGTCGCGGGTCTTGTCGGCGCCGTCGGCAGCGGCCTGGCGGGCGTTTTCGAACTCGGGGTCCTCGTACGCGGCGAGTTCGGCCGCGGTGGAGGCGGCGATGACGCGGAGGTCGGCTTCCCGTACGACCTTCGGGGCCAGGCGGGCGGCGGCGGCCCGGGCGGCGGCGTCGAAGATGTATCGGCCGCACAGAGCGGCGCAGAGGACGGCCAGGGCCCCGGTGCGGTTCTGCAGCCCGGCAAGGATGTCGGCGTTGGTGAACAGGCCGGCCAGCACGCGGGTGGTCGCGGTGAGCGCGGCGGCGGTGAGCAGGGCGGCAGCGACCTGGCAGGCGGCCAGCGTCAGGACGGCGCGGTGGTCGGTGGCCCAGCCCAGTCGGATGGCTTCGCCGAGGGTCTTCGGCAGGCGGCGGGCGATGGCCCCGGTCGACATGGTCGCGTTGGCGTCCTGGTACCGGTCGGAGGCCATGCGCATGACGGGGGGCTGGCCGACGGCGGCCGGCGGCGCGATGGTGGCGGTAGAACTCACGGGCCTAGGAACGCGCGCCGTGACGTTGTGGGGCAACGGGATTGTCGGCTGTCTGTGTGCATCAGGGCCGGTCAGACAATCAGGCCGTCAACTTTGCGTTACGAGATTCACCCGATCGAGGAGCCGTGGCCCGGGAAGGCGGAGGCGTGTCTCCCGGGGCCACGGCCGTTCTCAGCGCGTCTCTACGGGACGGACAGGACGCGTGTGTAGGGCCGGTCCGCGCCGTCGCCGGCGTCGTGGCCGACGGGCCCCTCGGCAGTGTCGACCCAGGCATGCGCGGCGTCGGGCAGTCGACGCGCGCCGAGGGCCCAGGAGGCGCGGCGGCCGGTGAGGGCGGTGGCCAGGACGGTGGCGAGGCTGATCTCCATGCATGCGATCCGGCCCGTCCACCACGTGGGGGTGATGTGGCGCACGGCCGTGTCGAGGCGAATGACTCGCCCGCGGCTGGCGGCCGGCAGGCGGTGCAGGGTGCGGATGGCGGCGATGCGGTGTCTCAGCGGTAGGCGGCCGAGCGCGAGGGAAAGGGCGAGTCCCATGGTGGCGACGGCCCGCTCGGGCAGGGTGGGGGTGTCCAGTGGGGCGGGGACCATCTGGGTCATCGTCGCCACCACTTTCGCTGCGGCGCGTGGGTGGGGTCGATGAGGATTCCGTCCTGTTTCCACTGGTTCACGAGGTTGTTGATGCCCTGGCGGACGGCGTGCGGGTCGCGGCCGGTGGGGATCGCGAGTTCGTCGGCGAGGCCGTCGGCGGTGCCGTTGACCACGATCGCCTTCCAGATGCGGGAGACGTCCGGGCCGAGCATCGACCACGTTGCGGTGCGGACGTCGAGGAGGACGATGCCGTGCTCGTCGGTGGCGTGGTGGATGTGGCCGGCCGGGGTCAGCACGATGCCCCCGTGAAGGGGTGCGTGCCGGTGAGCCACCAGGAGACCGTCAGCATCTGGTGCATGTCTGCCGAGCCGATCGGGGTCCGCCCCTGCCCGAGGTGACCGAGGGTGCCGGCCACGGCCTCGTGGTCGAACAGGCCGGTCGTGATCAGAGGGCTGACGGTGAGGAGGTCGTCCAACTGGGTGCGGTGCTGCTGGAAGGCCACGATCCGCTGAGGGGTGAAGGATCCCTTGGAGCGGCGTCCGAGCAGCCAGTCGGGCAGATCGGGCAGGGCTGCGGCCAGCAGTGGCTTGAAGGTGTAGAGGCCGCGGCGGGCCGCAGGCGGTATAGCGAATGCGGCGCGCACCACGGTGTTGTCGAGGTACGGGTGGACGGGGCGAACGCCCAGAGCGTCGGCGTAGGGGGACCAGCCGCGCTCGGCGGCGCCGGTGAAACGGAGCGCGGTCCACTGGTCGAACTCGTCGGCCTTCTCCGGCTGGGAGGTGTCGGCGGCGGCCTGCCGGAGTAGTGCGGCCACCTGGGCGCGGCCGTCGGCGGTCAGCCAGGACGCAGCCGGGCCCAGACGGCACCAGGACCACCCCGCC
Source organism: Streptomyces sp. NPDC058872 (assembly GCF_042743065.1). Taxonomy (NCBI): domain Bacteria; kingdom Bacillati; phylum Actinomycetota; class Actinomycetes; order Kitasatosporales; family Streptomycetaceae; genus Streptomyces; species Streptomyces sp. NPDC058872. Next base: position 17,545 of record NZ_JBHYMK010000032.1, on the reverse strand, counting down.
ATACCCGGCGTGGGCTGCGGCCGGTTCTTCTCCAGCTGTTCGACGGCCTTCTCCAGCACGCCGGTCCGGCCGAGCGCAGCGGTTTCCCGCAGGCCCTTCCAGAAAGGACCAGGGGCCATGTTCCGCATCCGGGCATAGGCGACGACCTGCCGGTGCGCGGCGCGGCGCTGCCCGTCTTGGAGAAGCCGGACCCAGACCGAGGAAGTCGCGTCCAAGACGACGTCGCCGCCGTGCCCGGTCAGGTGCAGCGGCAGGCCGGCCACCGGAGCGAGGTAGGTGCGATCCATCTCGAACAGGGCGGCACCCATGGCCGGTTCCAGGCCCGTCGGCTGGCCGACGGGGAAGGAGAAGGGCAGGTCCTCGTCGCTGCCGTGCGCGATGGTGTGCTCGACGTTGGTGTGCTCAGCGATCCGGGCGGCGAAGGACGCATCCTCGGCGCTGGTGTAGCCGTCGGTGTAGGTGACCGCGTGCACCTGACCGACACGGGAGGCAAGAACCACGGCCGCGGAGGAGTCGAGACCGCCCGACAGGTCCGCGCCCACCGTCCCGCCCGCAGCCTTCACCCGGTACTGAACCGCTTGGGCGAGAGCGGATCCGAACTGCGCGGCGCCGGACGGCAGGTCCTCGACCGGCCGGATCGCGGCAATATCGAGGAGCTGCGGAACCTGCCCGGCGCGCAGCAGCAGGCCGTAGCCGCCCGGCACCAGGCTGATCCCCTCGTAGGGGCTGCGGTCGGGCCAGTGGTCGCTTCCTGCGACGATCCGCGCGGCTGCCAGCGCCAGGTCGGCTACGAGCGGCGTCCCGAGACGACGCAGGTGGGTCGCCCATGTGCCGTCGGCGGTGTAGTAGACCGGCCGGAGCCCGGCCAGGTCCCCGCAGACGAACTGCTCGCGCTCGTTGCCAGCGACCACCCAGTACGAGCCCGGCCAGCCCGTCAGGTTCTCCCACCGTCCCGCCCGTACGGATGCAAGCGCGCCGTACAGCTCCTTCTCCTCCACCGGGCAGTCGCCGACGACCACCACGGCGGCGCCGCCTTCGACCGCGCTGCGCACGCGGCTCCCGGGGCCGGTGCGCGCGCTGTCGAAACCGGCGACGGTGAATCCGCTGTCCCCGGTCGCCGGACCGCCGGCGAGCCACTGCTTTCTCATGCCTCTCTGCCTCCTGCTCGTTTCCGGAAACGGGCCCGGGGGCCGCCGCAGTGCGACGACCCCCGGGTTCGTGTGACGCCGGGGCTGATCAGCCCTCGAAGTAGTTGTCCTTGTCGGAGTCGTTGAAGGTCTGGCGCCCGAGGGTGAGCTCGGCGACGTCGTGGGTGTTGATCTCGGCCGTGAAGTCGACGGCGGGGACGGTGGTCTGGGTCTGCTCGGCCATGGCCGGCCTCCTTGGTGTCGGTGGTGCCTTCTTGGGTGGTGCACATCTATGACACCGCTTTTGAACTCCCTTTCTTAGAGCGTGAGTTAGTGACTTCCTAGGGGAAAAGTAGGGGCGGCTGCGATCTGCCGACACCTGGACATGGGGCCGGGGGCCGCCGCAGTGCGACGGCCCCCGGACGGGCATGGCATCGGGCAGGTCAGCCCTCGAAGTAGTTGTCCTTGTCGTCGGAGCGACCCATGTAGGTACCGAGGGTGAGCTCGGCGACGGGGTGGGTGTTGACCTCGGCCGTGAAGTCGACGGCGGGGACGGTGGTCTGGGTCTGCTCGGTCATGGCTGGCCTCCTTGGTGTCGGTGGTGCCTTCTTGGGTGGTGCACATCTATGACACCGAGCGCGAGCCGCCATCAGTAGAGCCGAAGGTGGTGACTTTCTGGGGGAAAAGTGGGGGCAATCAATGTGCGCCCAGCAGATCCACTACAGCCCTCTGATGCACGGCATACACCTGAGGGAGTTCAGCCAAAGACGCACGCTCGTCGATGCCGTGCAGACCCTCGTAGGGGATGCCGAAACCTGCCGTGGCGGGGATGCCGTGCCCTGCGAGGAGGTTGCCAATGTTCGAGGGGCCCGCGGTCTTCGCCCGGACATCGAGCCCTGCTGACCGGGCCGCGGACAGCAGGGCGGCGGCCGGCTGCTCGTCTTCCTCCAGCCGGAACGCCGGCCAGGACGCCACCTCGGCGACCTCCGTCGGCACGGGGGCGGGGAGCTCGGCGTCGAGCTCGGCCACCGCCTTGCGCACAAGGGTTTCGGCGTCGTGCGCGTCGAAGGCGGGGGTGGTGCGGACATCGACGTTGATGTCGACCCGGTCGGGGGTCACGGAGAAGCCCTCGCCCCCGTGGAAGGCAGTGACAGTGAGCTTCGGTCCAAGCGGAAACCCCGAGGCGCTGTCAGCACCGGGCAGATCGGCCGCGTCGAGCAGGCCCACCAAGCGTGCGGCACGGGTGATGGCGCCGATGACGGTGCGGCTGGAGCCGGAGTGCCCGGACGGCGCGTGTACGGCGATCGTGGCGCGCCACAGGCCGCGGCCACCGACCACGACCTCGTCCATGCCGGGGTAACCGATGATCACTCCGGCCGGCCGGGCGGCAAGAGGGTCGGCGAGGTAGGCACGGGCGCCGCCGAAGTTGCCGGTGTGCTCGTCCACGTCCAAAAGCACGGCGAGGCCACCAGCGAAGGCACGCGGGCGGGCGGCGAGATCGGCGGCGATGTGGCAGTACATCGCGGCAGCAAGCTTGGAGTCGGCCGCGCCCCGTCCCAGCAACCAGCCGTCCCGGACCGCGCCGGAATCCGGGGCGAAGGACCAGCGGGTCAGGTCCCCGTACGAGGCGGTGTCCACACAGGCGTCAAGCGTCCACCACGGCCCCGGCCGGTCACCGGTGACCTCGGCCAGGAGCCCGACCAGGGCGCCCGCACCGTCGTGCAGGCGCCGGTGCGGCACCGCGCGGCCGGTCAACCACTGCTCCAGGACATCAAGAACGGGGACGTAGTCGTCGATCCCGCCACGGCTCGGCCGGCGGACCAACTCCTGCGCAAGCCCCACCACCGACCGCATCGTCTCGTCCTGCCCGACCTCCCGAGGGCCACCGATCATGCCCTTCCACCAACTTCCTATCTGCGGCGCACGGGCAGTTCCCGCACGTCCCGTATCGTGCCCAGCAGTCGCGCCGCCGCGCACGCTTCTCGCCCGTGATGGACAAGACCAGCCGCCGCCTCGCCCTCAAGGACGATGCCGCAGTCGAAGCCGTCCGCACTGTGTAGGGACGGCAGCGGCACCACGGCCTGCTTCTCCGACGCCACGAAGAACCTCTCCAGCGTCTCCCCGCGCTCGACAAACCCGATGCTCAGCGTCCGGACCCCGTTGCGGCGCTCGGCCGGATCCCTCAACTCCATCAGCCGCACCAGGTGCTCGGCCAGCTCCGGGTGCCGCGGCGGACCGTAGAGCACACGGGTATGCACCAGATCCGGGTTCTGTGCAACGGCCGTCTCGATCGCCCCCAGGTACGCTTTCTCGCGACTCCGGCTGCCGGTCACCACCAGGTGCTCACGAGCGTCAGACACCACTGTGATCATCGCCTCCACCAGATCGGACCACCGCGTCACGAGCGTGCCCTGTACCTGATTCAGGGCCTGCGCGACACCGCTGCGCCCGTCCTGGTGAGCGAACAGCACCTCGCTCGGCTTCCCGTACAACTCGACCAGACCACGCCGGTTCCGCAGCCCTGTTCGCCGCCGCCCAGACTCCCATGCACTGAGCTGACTGGTGTCGCTTGTTCCGCCTGTAATCGCATTCAGCTCCGCGACCACCTCCTCAAGCGTGAGGTTTTTCTCCAGCCGCGCCCGCTTGAGCGCCGATCCCGTCGGCGTGCTCATCGAGACCGCCTCCTCCCGACTCCACCGTGCTTCCAGATGGTCCAGATCGCTGTGCCGGTCGTACAGGTGGTGCAAGGGGCGGGACGGAGCACATGCTCACCACAGCCCGCCCCTGGTCCTACTCAGACCCTCCGTTTGTGGGCAGAACGTAGTAGCCAGGTCCGCGTGGGTTCTCCCGGAAGGCCACTAGCCTGTCCCTGATGATCATGCGGAGAGCCCGGGGTATCACCTCCGGAGCCAAGCCATGCTGGTGGGCGAGGATCGCGGTTGGGAGTGGCGTGCCCGCCTTGTGCCGGCCGCTCTCGATACCGGATCGAACGGCCCGGTCGAAGGCAACGTCGTTGGGGTGCTGCTCGTGCGGACCCAGGCGACGTCGTTGGCCGCACCGCAATCTTGCCGGGCTGTAGACCTCTCCCATCTGGTCCAACTGCGCCATCGCCGAAGACACGTACCGCTGGTCTTGACCGAGCTGCTCGGCCAGTTCTCGGACGCTTGGCAAGGCCGCACCGATGGGGTGCTGCCGTAAGAGGGCACGCAGACTGTGCAGAAGAACCGCGCGCCGTTTAGCGAAGGAGACACCAACCCTTCCTACCTCGTTCTCAGGACTGTCGGCGTACACCATCGGGGTACCTGCGCTGTTGGAGTCTGGGAGTCTCTTGGGCTGCACCGATATGGCTGTGATGGACATGCTTCCTGCCAAGGGGCCTGGGGTTGTCGTGGAGAAAGGCCGGCTGCTCTTCCCTCGTGTCCGCTGGAGAGAGGGTGGCTCGACCGGACGGAGGTGATGTTCGCCTGGGCTGCGTTTCGTGGTGGACGCGGTGTGTCGTTCCGAAGGCAGGTTGAGGCGGAGTCTGGACGGTCAGGAGTTCGTCTTGCACTGGCCACCCCTTGGCCAGAAGGCAGCCTCGGCGTCGGCCAAGAGGCCGTGGATCAAGCCGTGTGAGCGCCGGCGCCCTTGGCGGCTACGGGGCGGTGCTCTCTAGGAATTGATGATGGCCGCGGCGTGCTCGCGGTCGAAGACCGAGATGAACTTCTGGCTGGCCCAGTCTCCGCACTCTTCAGACCGGAAGGCACGGGTCTTGCTCCAGAAGTCTTGGACGGCGGGCCGCTCCATGAGGCTGCGGGCTTGTACGTACAGCTTCTTCGAACTAATCAATCCCAGCTCGAAGTTGAGGTGGGTGAGGCTGACCTGGCTGTTGACTCTCACCATCTTGCCGAGCTCTTCTGGGGTGATGCCTTCCTTGGCCCAGAGCTGCCAGTGCTCGGGATCGGCTGCGATGGCCGCAAGCAGTCGCTGATGGAGAGCAGCGGTGCCGAGTCGGAGCTGTTGACGGTGCTGCTTCTTGCTGAGGTTGATTTCCTCCCGGTGCCGACGTTCGGCGCGCCAGATGCCGACGACAGCCGTGGCGGCGGCGATAAGAATGGTGTTGGAGGTCTTCATGGGCTGCCTTTCGGGAAAGTGGGATCGGGCCCGGAAGCTCCTGAGGTGAGAGGTAGCACCCGGTAGAGGGAGGCGGTGTCGTGCCTGGCTCGCAGCCCCGTCTTGGGTATCGGAGCAGGCACGAAAGCAGGGAGCGAGTTCGGGGCAGTTCAGCCGTGTGGGCCGCGCAGGACCACGGCCGTGACCATGCCGTTGGGGGCAAGGTCGTAGCGGTCGCAGGAGGCCCAGCCCATGGCGAGTTCCTGCACTGCGGCCTCGGGTAGGGCGTGGGTCTTCGAGCCGGCGGGCAGCTTCTCGGCGACGGCCGTCGTCACGTGCAGCACCCCGGTTCTGCTCAGCCACCGACGGACGTCGGTGAGGAACCTGGGCGCGTCCAGGAACTGGAGTACGTGGCGGCAGGTCACGATGTCGACGCTGCCCGGTACGAGACGCGGCGGAATCGGGTCGATATTGAAGTCGTGGAGCTCGAACTTCGCAGTGGAGTGCCCAGCGTGGTGCCGATGCGCGCGCTCGATCGCGGTCGCGGAGGAGTCGTAGCCGGTGACACGCAGCCCGAACTTGGCCATCCGGCAGGCGAGCATCCCCAACCCCGTACCGACGTCGACCGCGACCTGACCGGAAGCGGCCTCAGTGCGGTCGCGGAAGTAGAACAGCTCGCGTTCACCGATTGGCTGGGGAATCGCCCCCTGCCGGTGGGCGAGGTCCCAGTCGGGCAGAGCCCGGGCGAAGGAGGGGACAAGGATCATGAACAGCCCCTCTGCTCATGAGCATCGTTGGTGGGGGTGATGGTGACGCGGTGCAGCCGGGCCGGTTCGAAGCGGCGCTCGACGGTGTCCCCGAGCGCGGCGTCGAACAGGTTCACTGCCAGGGGCTCGGCGGGTTCAGGGACGATCGCGGCCAAGGCGCGGCCGGGGGTGCGCATGTCCAGCGCGCTCATCGTGCACTCCTCAGAGGCTTGTTCCGTACAGGGCGAGCGTGATCACGAGCGCGCTGACGAGGACGACGTAGAGGATCTGGCCGAGGATCTGGCGCCACCCCACACCGCGGTCATCGAGCCAGCGGGCTGGGCTCCTTCAAGTCGACGGCTCCGGTACAAGGAGCGAGGTGAAGCAGCGGTGCTTGTGGACGCCATAGAGCGCGGTCTCGTAGTACGCCTCGTCCACGCTGATGTGCCGGTACGTCGGGGCCAGCACGCCTCGGGCGAAGCCGCCGGCCAAGGCCTTCATCAGCTCGTTCCACGCCGCACTCTGGGTGGGAACGATTTCTCCTGAGTCATCGTGGATCGTGCACCGCACGGCCCACTTCCGGCCGGCTGCCTTGGCGCGCAGCTGCTGGAAGTGTGGCTCCGGGTCTTCGCCCGGCAGGGTTTTTACGTACAGGACCACCCGGCTTCCCGCACCCCCACCGGTGGTGTCGCTGTTCAGGGAGCGGCGTAACCGCTCCAGCCGCTTTCGGGCCGGACTGGCCGCCTCTACGAGCGTGGTGGTGCTCTGGTGAATCTTCATGATCGACCTCGGCTGGTCGGGACTGGGTAACGGCTGCTGTTCCAGGACCTGGGCGGCGGCCATGGCCGCACGGCCGCAGCGAAGTGACTGACACAGTCACGATTTGCGACTGGGCCGGTTGCTTTCCGTAGCGGAACTACCGTCCTCCATGCGACAGTTGCTTTGCAACCCCCAAGTGAAAACTCCACTTGAAATGGCATATGCCGTTGGGTATGTCATGGGCTTTGCAAGGAGGACGTGAGGTGCAAAACTCGGGGCCGATGTCCCGATCCGGCGAACAGTCCCCCGAAAGTGCCGAACTGTCACCTAAATTGGCAGGACCGTCACTCGCATCAGCCGGACTGTAGGCAGGATCCGGCGAACTTGATGAGACAGGAGGACAGCACGTGGCGGCGCCTACTGGGCCGACAGTTCGGCGAATGCAGCTCGGCAAGCAGCTCACCCAGGTCCGTAAGCAGGCCGGCTTCTCCACACCGAAGGCGGCCGTGGAGGGCCTGGAGATCTCCGAGGCGCAGTACAGGCGCGTCGAGCTCGGCCAGTCCGCGTTCCGCAGGGCCGCGGACCTGATCACGGTCTTGGAGCACTTCGGTATCACCGACAAGGGTGACCTCAAGCACTTCACCGACCTGCACCGGGACGGCCAGACCCGAGGATGGTGGTCCTCCTACGCCCGGACCATGTCCTCCGGAATGAAGATCTACGTCGGCCTGGAAGACGGTGCGGAGGCGATAAGGGCCTGGCAGCCCAACGTGGTCCACGGGCTGCTTCAGACCAGGGGGTACGCCGAGGCGCTCTTCGCCACTCACAAGCCCGTCGATGAGATGACCACCGAGGAGGTCATCCGTGGCGTCGAGGTACGCATGGAGCGCCGCGAGATCCTGACGCGGGACAATCCGGTTGAGTTCCGAGTCGTACTCGATGAGGCTGCTCTCCGTCGCGAGGTCGGCGGTCCGGAGGTGATGCGCGAGCAGTACGAGGAGCTAGCCTCCCTCTCCACCCGCTCCAACGTGTTCATCCACATGATTCCGCTGGACAAGGCAACCTACCGTTGCCCGTCCGACTTCGCCGTCCTCGACTTCGATGAGGGACTTCCGACCATCGTGCAGATGGACATGCCGGATGGTGAGGTGCGGATGACCGACAAGGCGGACCAGATCCGTACGTACTCCCGCAGGTTCGATGCCCTGCGGGATGGCGCTCTCTCCACCGAAGAGACGTCAAAATTCCTGCACCAACTAGCCCGAGAGATCTGAGACATGGCCCTCACCTCCCTGGACCTCGCCCCCGCCGGCGACTGGTTCAAGTCGTCGTACAGCGGCGGCAACGGCAACAGCTGCGTCGAGGTCGCCGACCTCACCGAGCGCGGCACCATCGGCACCCGTGACTCGAAGCAGAGCAACGGCCCGGCCTTCGAGAGTTCGCCGACCGCCTGGTCCACCTTCGTGACCAGCGTGGCAGCGGGTGAACTTTCCGCCTGACGTGCATAGCCGAGCGGCCCGGTTTCCCCCACGCCGTATGAGGGGGAGGCCGGGCCGCTTCGTGTATCTGTACCCTCGGGCTGTGTGAGCCTACCTATCCCGATGGGCCTGCGTCAGTGCTCTCGTACGTGCATGTGACATGGCGGCATGGGCTGGGTGGGCGAGCAGGAATGTGTCGCCATCACTCGACGGGCTTCCACTCCCCGCAGCCCTCGCTGTTGAAGGAGTAGTCGCTGGCGCGGATCGTCACCTGGACACGGGCGGCGCCGGCAGTGAAGTAGTTGTCGATCGGGTTGCCGTTCCGGTCGGTGCGTTCCCAGTAGCAGTTCTCCACGTCGGTGGTGACGTAGGTACCGGGCTGCACGTCCTTACCGACGGTGAGGACGCCGGACCCGAAGATCTTGCCCTCTGCCAAGAGCCGGTTGTCCTTCTCGGCGCTGGCCAGCAGCGTTGTGATGCGACCCTTTTGCGGGTGGTCGGGGCACAGAAGGAGTGCGCCACGGACTTCGGCGATCTGCTCGGGCGAGCCGGCGTCCTCGAGGTAGCCGAAGCTGTCGGTCGCGTTCTGGGCGCACATCGAGTAGAGGGTGCCGAGCGGGCTGATGTCGCCATCGTCGCTCTCGCCGTATGCGGTTGTGAGGGCCTTCTGCTCCTTCGGGCTGAGTTCGTCCCCGGAAACGGTGCCTTCGCAGAGGTGGTACTTGCCGGACCATGCCTGGTCGGGGGTGCTGAATTCGGTGTCGATGCCCGTGCACTCGATCGACGCCGTGATGGGCATGGGCGTGTACTCGACCTCTGGAGCCGTCGTGATCAGCGGTGGCGGAGTCTCCGTGATCACCGGCGGAGGCGCGGTGTGCCCTGACTTCCCCTCCGACGAAGCGTTTGAGCACGCGGTCAGCGCCAACGCGGCCACGGCCGCCGCGGTGACAGTCCGTCTTCTCAAGGTCCCCCCAGACTGTTCAGGGCCCCGAGGAAAGGGCCCAGGTTGGTAGGAGCACGGTAACCCCGGATGCGGGAGTGCGTGGTGACGTGGAGCCGCCGTGCGTCAGGTCCTGTAGCGAAGATATTTCCGTCGCCCCAGGAAGGCTGGGTGGGTATCAACCATGACCGGGAAAGGCCGGGATTCCGGCTACGTCGAGCTGTGAAGTCATCGCTGCATAGAAGGCTTTGAGCTGCGCATACTGAGGCCATGACGATGTCAGCCGACCCTCTTGCGCGTGCTCGCGCGGTGGCCGAGAAGCGCGTCTGCACTGACACGGTGAGGATTTACATTCCGGGCACCTTCGACCCCGACACGTGGGAGACGACACCAGACATCGTGCTGTGGGAAGGGGTAGGAGCTGTCCTCCCGGACCATGCGTCAGACGTGACGGTGACGGTGCAGGACGGACAGGGAACTCCTGTCTCGAAGATGGGGCGGTATCGGATGTTCACTCCGCTCTCGGCACCGGTGCCCACACTGGAGCACACCGTGACGCTGATCGCGTCGGCAGATCCGGACGCGGTAGGCCGCAAGTGGAGGGTTCAAGCGGTTGAGCGGTCCAGCGCCCCGGTGCTTCGCCTTACCTGGCTGACGTACGACACGACTGCGAACGGTGGGAGTTGATGGTCGACCTGGAGCAGGTCCGGACGGACCTGGAGAACCTGATGACGGACACGGTGCGGGTGCGCCGGCCGACCGGCAAGACCGACCCCGAGGACGGGGCGCCGGTCTGGGCAACGATCTACGAGGGCGCGGGCGCGCTGCTGTCGACGCACGGCCAGATCGTGGTTCGGCAGCTCCTGGGAGCGGACTGGCTGGGGGAGGCGTCAGCCTGGTACCAGATGATGACGCCGCTCTCCGCGCCGATCGCCGACCCGGGGGACCAGGTCGGCGTGATCCAGGGAGCTGAGGGGTTCGCCGGTCGGACCTGGTTCGTGGAGGCCCGCACCCAGGCGTCCACGGTGGAAGTCGTGCGGGTGACGCGCCTGGACGAGCAGACCGGTGCACTGGCGGTGGGCGTGTGAGCGAGCAGAACGAAGGGCTGCACCACGTGCGGATCGTCGCGGACGTGGCGCGGCCGACCGTGGAGATCGACGGCCAGGACGTGTCCCGACTGCTGCACTCCTACCACGTGCAGCAGGAGGCCGGGCGGGAGCCGACCGTCGTGCTGGAGCTGGCTGCCCACCGCACCACGGAGCTGGAGGGCTTGGCGCGGGTCGTCGTCGGCGTTCCGCCGGACCCGGGGCCGGCGGCAGCGGAATTCCTCCAGGCGATCGACGCCGCCCAGCTCGAACAGGCGGCGCTCGCCCGGCACGACCTGCAGGACGGCAGACCGAACGAGTTGACGAGGGCGATGCTGCAACTACTGGGGGAGTGGGCCCGCGGGCAGTGGGCCGGATGGGAGCCGAGCTGAGATGGCCGGGATCCTGAATCCGCACCCGAACGCCCACCCGGACGCCGGGCTCTACACCAACGGCGCGCAGATCGCGGCGGCGCTGGACCGGCGCGCTGCCCTGGTACTTCCGCACTCCGTCGCCCTCGTGCGGCACTTCGCGATGCTGCTGGAGACCCGGGTCAAGGCCAATGCGTCAGGCAGACCCGGGCCGAACGCCCCGACGGGTGACTACCGGAGGTCGTGGTCGCACGCCGTGTACGCATCGGGCACGGATGTGATCGGCGTGGTGGGCACGAACAAGCCGCAGGCCAGGAGGCTGGAGTACGGATTCGTCGGCACTGACGCGCTGGGCCGCACGTACGCCCAGCGGCCCTACCCCCACGTCGGCCCCGCCGTCGAGGCGATCCGGCCGCTGTTCCTGGAGGGGATGCGCCAGGTCGCGGAGGGAGGCGGGCAGACGTGAACGGAGTGTCGGAAGAGCAGTTCACCGAAGCCCTCGAAGGCGCCGTCGGCGAGGTCCTGGCCACGCTCGGGCTCGGCATCCTGTCGCGGATGACGCTGAGCATCGAGGTGATCGACCGCGGCGGTGACCTGGGCTTGTTCACGGTGGCGGCACCGGCCGGCACACCGGTCTGGGACCGGATCGGGATGCTGCGGTACGCGCTGACGGAACTCGAAGCGAACTCGGTCGGCCACGCCGTCATCGCCCACCTCCGTAGCAAGGAGGACGAGTGAGCGTTCCCGGCAGGCAGGTGGCCCAAGCGGTCATCCAGACGATCGTGGCCGCGTCGGGTCGGTCCTGCGGGTACAGCACGGTTCCGACGAGCCAGTCCCAGCCGACCGGCGCCCAACTCCCTTACCACGTGCTGTACGAGCTGGGGCAGGCCGTGAGCGGTCCGCCGTTTGGTGATCAGGCGGCCGACGCACGGATGCTCTTCCAGGTAACCACCGTCGGCAACAGTCCCGAGGCAGCGTCGTCCGGGGCGGACCGGGTGCGGACGGCGTTCCTCGGCCGCAGGGCAGACGGCTCCGGCTGGCAGTACCCGATCAACGTTCCGGCCGGATATGCGGTGATGGGACGGGAGCTTGATCGCGAGGACGGGATGAGCGTCGCCGGTTCCACGTACTCTTATGTCCATCGGTTCGCCGTGCACGTCACCACCACCAGGTGACCACGCCGACCTGATACTCCTCACCGCGGAGGTACACGCGGACGCTCGCACGACGTGACGGGCCGAATCCCCTGATGGGGACGGCCTCTGCGTGCTCTGGGCCAGTCCCCGGAGAGCGAGTCACCCAGATGCCCGAGCTGACCACTCAGAAGCGGTTCATGCGCCGTGGCGTGAGCAAGTTCTTCTTCCTCGCCACCATCGCCAACCCGAAGATCGGCCCGTCCCGTGAGGAGATCATCGCTGGCACCGAGCTGTCCGACCGCATCAGCGACGTCGAAGGGTGGGCGCTGGAGAACACGCCGATCGACACCCCGGACATGGGCACCGACTACACCAGCTCCATTCCCGGCGAGGACAAGGCCGAGAACAGCGCGCTGACTTTCTACGAGGACAGGGAGGACTCCAGCGTCGAGACCCTCCTCAGCAAGGGCGTCGAGGGGTACGTGGTGATCTTCCGGAAGGGCGACATCCCTGCATCGCCGTCCATGGACACCTTCTCGGTTCGTGTTGGCGCCCGGTCGGCCAGCTACACGACGGCGGCCGAGCCCGCGAAGTTCCGGGTCTCCTTCAACATCACCTCCAAGCCGGCGCTCGACAGCGCCATCCCGGCCGCTGCTGTTTCGGGTGGTGGCGCGTGAGCGGCAAGCAGCCGGAGGGGACTGCTGTGGCTGCCGAGCCGCCGGCGCACGTGGTGGCCCGCGACGCGCACTGGGCGGCGAAGATGGAGCGCCTGCGGAGGCGGAAGCTCCTTGAGCGAACCGCGACGTTCGCCGACGACCCGGAGGCGAAGAAGGCGGTCGCGGAAGCGGCGCTCGGGCTGGCAAAGGCCCGCGCGGACGCCGACCGGAGAGCGGATGCCGAGGAGATCCCGGCCGAGCAGCGCGAGGCGTGGATCAGCGGCCAGCCGAACGTCCTGGCTGCCGACTCGAAGCTCGTCGAGGCGAACGCGGCGCTGGAGGACGCCACGATCACGCTGACCTTTCGCGCCCTTCCCCGGCCGGTGTGGGAGGACCTTCTGCAGGAGCATCCGCCGACGGAACAGGGCGCCGACCAGGGGCACGAGTACAACGTGGACACCTTCCCGGCCGCGTTGATCTCCGCCTCCTCGACGGACGGCATGACCGCAGGGGAGGCGCAGGAACTCCTGGACACGTGGTCGGACCCCGACGCCAAGGCACTGTTCACGGCGGCGCTCCTCGTTAACCAGACCCCCCGGGCTGACCTGGGAAAAGGCTGATCGAGGACTCCCAGTTCCGCGCCGAGATGCAGCTGTGCGCCTCGTACGGCATCCCGCACAGCCAGTACCTCGGCGCGGACACCGGCGGCCGGTGGACCGCTCTGGACCGGGCCAAGGCCCTGGCCTGGCAGGCGTATCAGCGGGCGACGTGCGATGGCTGCGGAACCCGTATGGCGGAGTGGGACCCCGAACTCGGCGGTGACCGCTTCGCGTACGTACCCGAGCCGGTGCGCTGTGTGGGGTGCGAGCTGATCGAGATGGAACGGGAGCAGGTCCCCTCGGGGGCCGAGGGGCGCGGGGTGAAGATCGGGCTGAGGCCCAGAGAGGGAGCCTGACGTGGCCTCCGGCTACAACCTGTACGTCAACCTGCTCGCGTCCACCGGGGGCCTCGCCTCCGGCCTGCGACAGGGCGCGGGACAGCTGCGCGCCTTCGACGGGCAACTCGGCGCGACGGCCGGCCGCCTGAACCAGGTGAGGGTCGCTTCCCAGGCGCTCGCACGCGCGCAGGCGGAGGCGTCGGCGCAGATGGTGACGGCGCAGGGCCGGGCCAGTGCGGCGGCTCGGCGCGCTGCCCAGCTCCAGCAGCGCGCGGGGCGGGCCCAGACGGTTGCCGCGCAGACGGCCGCGAGAGCGGAGACGGCGCGGGCCGCGGCGGTGCAGGCCGGTGAGCGGGCCGCACGGGCGCAGGCCGTCGCGCAGACGATGGCCGGCCGGGCGGCGACGGCCAGCGGGAGGGACGCGGAACGTGCGGCCCGGACCGCGGCAGCGGCACAGCAGTCCGCTTCCCGGGCCGCGGAAGTTCACGCGCAGGCGGTGCAGCGGGTGCAGACGGCACAGTCCCTTGCAGCACGGGCGGCCGGCTTGTCCGCGCAGTCATCGGAGCGCGCTCGGCAGGCGGCACACCAGCAGGACGAAGCGGCGGCGCAGGCTGCCCGCGCCCGGCAGGCTGCCGCGGCCCGCACCATGCAGGCCGAAGCTGACCTAGCGCAGGCCCGCGAGCACGCGGCGGCCCGGTCGGCGCAGCACGCTCTCGTCCTCGGTGCCGCTCTCGGCGTCGGCGTGGCGCAGGCGATCGCCCTGGAACGGGAGATGGCCAACGTCATGACGATCAGCCAGCAGATCAACGGCGACACGATCGAGCAGTTCACCGACCAGATCGTGGAGCTGTCCACGAAGCTTCCGCAGACCGCGCAGCAGCTCGCGGAGGGGCTGTATCAGGTCGTCAGTACAGGCTTCGATGGCCAAGAGGCGTTGGAGATCCTGGAGGTCGCAGCCGAGGGCGCTGCCGCCGGCCTGACCACGTCGGAGACAGCCGCCCGCGCGCTGCTCGGTGTCCTCAAGGCGTACGGGATGCCCGCCAGCCAGGCGACGGACGTCATGGACACCATGTTCCAGACGGTCAACCTTGGCGTCGTCTCCTTCGAGGAACTTGCGCAGCAGCTCGGCGACGTGGTGCCGATGGCGGCAGCGGCCGGTGTTGAGTTCGATGACCTATCGGCTGCGTTCGCAGCGGTCACGCTGTCCGGTATCCCCGCGGCCGAGACCGCAACCTCGCTGAACATGCTGCTCACCCGGATGATGGCGCCGACCTCCGAACTGCGGAACGTCGTCCGCGACCTCGGCTACGAGTCGGCGTCGGCGGCCCTGCGGCAGGACGGCCTGTACGTGGTGGTCAACAAGCTGAACACGGCGGCGGGCGGCACCGCCGAGAGCCTGCAGCACATGTGGAAGGACATCCGCGCCACTCGCGCGGCCCTTGCCCTCGCCGCGGCCGACGGGCAGAACTACCGCGACACTTACGCCGGCATCGCGGTCGAGGTGGCGAGGGCGGGCGCCACCCAGCGCGCGTACGCGATCCAGACAGACACGGTGGCCGGACAGTGGCAGCTGGCCGCCAACCAGGCGCGGGCGCTCGGAATCGACCTGGGGCGCGCCCTGATTCCGGCGCTGAAAGCGGTCGGGACGGTCCTGCACACGGTGGTCGGCGCCGTTCAGGACATGCCCGGCCCGATGAAGTCCACCCTCGCGGTGATCGCCGCCACGGCGGTCGGCGTGCTGCTGCTGCGCTCCGCCTACCAGAAGGTGACCGCCCAGATTGCGGCCTTCCGTATCGCGCAGGCGGCGGCGGCGACCTCCGGTACGGGGATGCCGACCCTCCTCGCTGGCACCAGTCTCGCCGTGTCGGGGCTGTTCGCGGTGCTCACCCTCGGCATCGCCGGATACGCGGCCTACACGGCGTCGAAGCAGAAGGCGAAGGATGCCACCGAGGAATTGACCAAGGCGCTGCAGGCCGAGCGCGAGCAGGGTGGCTCCGGGCTTGGACTCCGTGAGCTGGTTGACCAGCTCACGGCTGACGGGGCGCTGGAGGACCTGAAGAAGGTCGGGATCGGCGCGACCGAAGCGATCGACGCCATCACCGCGGGCGGCGGGAAGTTGGCCGCGCTCAAGTCCCGCCTCGATCAGGACGCCCTGGCCTACACCCGGGCAGTGCAGCGCCGAGAGAAGTCCGGCAACGTCAACGACCTGTTGCAGTGGTCCAAGGCGAAGAAGCTCCTCGACGAGCGGCACAAGGTATGGACCGACGCGGTCAGGAAGGAAGCGGACCTCGCCAACCAGCAGGCGATCGTTGCCGCCCGCATCAAGCAGCAGGCCGCGAACACCGGTGGTCTCTTCGACCTGATGTCGCTGGCGAATGTCGATAAGAACGGTGCCGCGCAGATCACCGACGAGATGCGTGCACTCGCCCAAGTCGTGGGGTCGGCAGTCGAGCCGGCCGAAGCGTTTCGCTCGGCACAGCAGAAGGTCGCGGAATCGCTGCGGAAGGCGGGGAAAGAGGCTGACACCGCCAAGGTCAAGCTGCAGGACTACATGAACGAGCTGCGCAGACAGCAAACTGCGCAGCGCGAATTCCAGGGAAACCTAAGCGAGTTGGCGGTCCAGGGCTATGTCGACCTCGCGGACCACTTCGCCGAGCTCGGCATCGACGCCGCTCCGATGCTGGATGAACTCGCGGAGCAGTTGAAGAAGGGCAACACGAAGGTTGCCGACGAGCTCCGCGGGATCGTCCTGGAGGACATGGAGCGGTCCAACGAGGGATACCGCATCGGCCTGGAGAACACCGCCCGCATCGCCGAAGAGTACGGGCAGAAGACTGCACGCGCATGGGCGAAGGCGTCCGAGCGTAACGATCCGGTGGCCTTCAAGAAGGTCCTCGGCGACATGGCTCTGATAGACCTCGACAAGGCCGTCGACAAGACGGTCAAGGGGGCGGGCGACAGGTTCCGGAAGGGCCTCGGGATCCTCGCCTCCATCGCGAGGGAGAAGGGCATCGACGCGGCTGGCGCGTTCGAGGACGCGCTGCTGTCCGGAGACGTTGAGCGGGCGATGACCAGCCTGCAGCAGGTATGGGGAGCAGACCTCCCAGTGCCCGAGGCTGAGCTCCAGCAGATCGTGGCCGCGTTCGCCGGCGCGGGCACCGCTGCCCGGGAGGAGTGGTCCGGCGCCCTCTCCCTGATCGCCCAGGTGTCCCAGCAGAAGGGCTCGGCAGCCGCCGCCGCGCTCACGTCCGCACTGCTGTCCGGGGACATGGCGGCGGTCAAGGCGCAGCTCGACGCGATCGGCGTGTCCGTGCAGAACATCCCCGGCAGCAAGTCCGTCACGGTCAGTGTCACCGCGCAGAAGCCGCCCCCGATCATCGTGCCGATCATCCTCCAGCGGCAGTCGTCGCCGTGGGACAGGGACGCGAACGGGGTGCCCGACAAGATCCAGGCACCCCAGGCCCGTGGCAGCGTCCTCGACTTCTACGCCCAAGGCGGCGTCCGCGAGCAGCACGTCGCGCAGATCGCACCGGCCGGTTCCTGGAGGGTGTGGGGTGAGGACGAGACGGGGGGCGAGGCTTACGTACCCCTCCACCGCTCTAAGCGGCCGAGGTCCCGAGCGATCGTGCAGGAGACCGTACGGCGCCTCGGCGGCGACCCCTCCTCCATCCAGTGGTTCGCCAATGGCGGTCTGAGCGGTTTCGACTACGAGGTGCCCCAGTCCCCGCAGCTCTTCGACCTGTCCGGGATCGCGGGGGACTCGAAGAACAAGAAGGGCAAGTTCGACCTCAATCTCTTCGCGAAGAACCTCGACCGCGCCGTGTCGGTGGCCCGCCGCTGGCGTGCCGACCTGCAGACGGTGGCCCGCCGAGCCGGCCAGGACGTCGCCGACGCCCTCGAAGCGATGGGCGAGGACGGCATCGAGCTGACCCGCAAGATGGCCACCGGCAGCTCGAAGTACCTCAAGGACATGGCCGCGGACCTGCGGGCACTGGCGGACGCGTCCAAGGCCACCCTGGGCGACTTCACCGGACAGTTGAAGGCGGCGGTCGCGGACCAGAAGACGTTCGAGAAGAACCTCGCGACGCTGGCGGCCAGCGGATACGGCGACCTGGCGAAGCTCCTCGCCGAACAGGGCGACGCCGACGCCGAACTCCTGGCCGGGCAGGCGGTGAAGGACAAGAAGAAGGCGAAGGCCGCGAACGACGCGGCGAAGTC
>NZ_JBHYMK010000031.1:46824-87282 GCF_042743065.1 Streptomyces sp. NPDC058872 | reverse complement strand
CCGCCGTAGGCCTCCGGGACGTGCACCGCGTGCAGGTCGTTGGCGACCAGCGCGTCCAGGGCCTCCCGCGGGAACCGGCCCTCCTCGTCCACCGCCGCCGCGAACGGAACGATCTTCGCCTCCGCGAGGGCACGCACCGACTCCCGGAGCATGTCGTGCTCCTCGGAAGGCCGGTACAGGTCGAAATCGGTGGAACCCGCCACGCTCATCCACTCCTCTGCGTGCTAACTACCGTTAAGTAACCCAAAGGGTAGGGCGCGCCCGGGCCCCGGACCAGCGCACGACTATGCTCGGGCAGGCATTCCGCCCGACGTTCCCTGGAGTCCCGCATGGCCCTCAAGATCACCGTGATCGGCACCGGCTACCTCGGCGCCACCCACGCCGCGGCCATGGCAGAACTGGGCTTCGAGGTGCTCGGGCTGGACGTCGTCCCCGAGAAGATCGAGATGCTGTCCGCCGGACGGGTCCCGATGTTCGAGCCGGGCCTCGAAGAACTGCTCGCGAAGCACGTGGC
The DNA here is from genome assembly GCF_042743065.1 of Streptomyces sp. NPDC058872. NCBI lineage: Bacteria > Bacillati > Actinomycetota > Actinomycetes > Kitasatosporales > Streptomycetaceae > Streptomyces > Streptomyces sp. NPDC058872. Next base: position 86,768 of record NZ_JBHYMK010000031.1, on the reverse strand, counting down.
CGGGATCGAGGGCTCCAGCGGCCGGCTGCGCTTCACCACCTCCTGGGAGGAGGTCGGCGCCTTCGGCGACGTGCACTTCGTCTGCGTGAACACTCCGCAGAAGCACGGCGAGTACGCCTGCGACATGAGCTACGTGGACGCCGCCTTCGCCTCCCTCGCCGGGGTCGTCCGCGCCGGAGCGTTGGTCGTCGGCAAGTCGACCGTGCCGGTCGGTTCCGCCGAACGGCTCGCGGGGCTGCTCCCGGAGGGCGTCGACCTCGCCTGGAACCCGGAGTTCCTCCGGGAGGGCTTCGCCGTCCAGGACACCCTGCACCCGGACCGGATCGTGGTCGGCGTGCGCGGCTCCGACGACCGGGCGGAGAAGACGCTCCGCACGGTGTACGCGGTCCCCGTGGGCGAGGGCTCGCCGTTCGTGGTGACCGACTTCCCGACGGCCGAACTGGTGAAGACGGCCGCCAATTCCTTCCTGGCCACGAAGATCTCCTTCATCAACGCGATGGCGGAGGTCTGCGAGGCCGCCGGCGGCGACGTCGCCAAGCTCGCCGAGGCCATCGGCCACGACGACCGGATCGGCGCCAAGTTCCTGCGCGCCGGCATCGGCTTCGGCGGCGGCTGTCTGCCGAAGGACATCAGGGCCTTCATGGCCCGCGCGGGCGAGCTGGGCGCCGACCAGGCCCTGACCTTCCTCCGCGAGATCGACTCGATCAACATGCGGCGGCGCGGCCAGATGGTGGAGATGGCCCGCGAGGCCCTCGGCGGGGGCACCTTCCTGGGCCGCCGGGTCGCCGTGCTCGGCGCCACCTTCAAGCCGGACTCGGACGACGTCCGCGACTCCCCCGCGCTGAACGTCGCCGGCCAGATACACCTCCAGGGCGGCCAGGTGACCGTCTACGACCCGAAGGGCACGGAAAACGCCCGCAAGCTCTTCCCCACCCTCGGCTACGCCTCCTCGGCCCTGGACGCGGTGCGCGGGGCGGACGTGGTCCTCCACCTGACGGAGTGGCGGGAGTTCCGCGAGCTCGACCCGGCCGAGCTGGCCGCGGTCGCCGCCACCCGCACGGTCCTGGACGGCCGCAACGCCCTGGACGGCGAGCGGTGGCGGGCCGCCGGCTGGACCTACCGGGCGATGGGCCGCCCCACCGCCTGAGCCGTGGGGACGAACGGGGAGGGGCGCACCGCCGGGCGGTGCGCCCCTCCGTCGTCCCCCTGCGGTCAGGCCGCGACCGGCCGGATCCGGTTCGTCCGGGACAGGAACTCCGTGTCGCGCAGCGCCCGGGTGGCATTGGCATGGGCGAGGCCGACCAGCTCCCGGGCGGTCCAGCCGCGACGGAGCAGTTCCGCGAAGAGCGGGACGTAGCCGAGGGCCGGGGCAGTGGTGTGGGAGACGCCCGTGCACTGCGGACCCGCCTCCGCCCGCACCCGGTCGAGGAGGTCGGCGGCAGCGGCCGGATCGTCCGTGACCGTGACCATGAGGACGGCGCCGTTCTCCCCGAGGAGCCGCAGGACGTCATCGGGGAGGGCCTCGGGGGTCGCCCGGGTCAGCAGGGCCGGGGCGCGGGTGACGGCGAGGGCGCGGCGGACCGTGTCCTGGTCGGCGCCGGAGAGGTCGACGGCCAGGCCGATGCGGTTCATCTCGCGCACCGCCTCACGGGCGAAGCGGTCGAAGCGGGTGAGGTTGACGGCCCGTACGCCCAGGGCGTGGTAGGCCCGCAGGGTGGCGGCGGAGCCGCCCAGCGCCGTCCAGCTGACCGGGCCGAGCAGGGCGGCGACGCGCCCGCAGTTGCGGGCGTGGGCCAGCTCGGTGGTGGTGTGGGCGAGGCGCAGGTCCTCGGGGCAGGCCGCGACGAGGGCGCGGACCGCGTCGATCCGCCGTAGGGTGCCGATGACGCCCTCGTCGGCCTCGACGTGCAGCGACCAGAGCTGGGCCCCGGCTTCCGCGACCCGGGCGGGCGGCAGGTCCTCCGGGTCGAGGGCCTTCGGGAGCTCCGTGTGGCCCTCGGTGACGGGCTGGGCGGCCAGGATGGCCCGGGCGCGGGCCGTCTCGTCGAGCGGCGGGGGTGGCTCTGGCGGGTCGGGCTCGCCGGCGGCGGCAGGGACGCTGGTGAGGGTGGGATGGTCGTCTAGCAGATCCGCCATGGTCTTACTCCGAACTCGGCGATGCAGTACCGCCCCGCCGAAGGCGACGGGGCAGTACCGTCCACCGTGCCACCGGCCCCCGCGTGGAGGCGCGGTGGGCTGGGCCGTCCGGGTGAGCGGCCGGTGCGGCGACCCCGGCGGCCCGGAGCGGTCCGGGCCGCTCCGCGACGCCCGCGGGACGCGTCCCGTTCAGTCCTTGGTGCACCAGAACCATGCGAGGCCGAAGCCGTACGCCTGGTCGATCAGTTGCTGGGTGCTCACCCCGTACACCGGGGTGAACCAGCGGACCTCCCGACGCACCGCCAGGCCCCCCGTGCCCGATTCGATCAGGGCGACCGCGCAGGCCGTCGCTCCCCGGGGGGCGTCGTCGAGCAGGATCCGGAAACCGGCCGACGGGGCCGTGACCGTCACCATCGCACCCAGGCTCCGGAAGTCCACCGCCCCTTCGTAGACGTAGGTGTAGACGAGCATCCGCCGGATGCGGGAACGGTGTTCGAGGTTCGTCCGCAAGGTCTCGCCGTCCGAGGAGGCGCCGCTGCGGTCGTCCTGGTCGAGTTGGACGTACGGCGGTGCGGTGAGCGCCCCGAAGGAGTTGCCGAGCGCCTGCACCACGTCCCGGCTGCCGTCGGCGAGTTCGACCAGACAGCCGAGGTCCAGGTCCGCGCCGGTCGAGGCGGACCAGTTGAGGTTGGCCTGGAGGATCCCCCGCCCCGCCACGAGCCCCCGGGGGACCCGCTCGGTCAGCAGGGTGTCGGGCCGCTGGGCGGGGTGCTCCTCGGCCCGGCCCGTCGGCCGGGCGTCGGGGCCGCTGTGCACCGGGCGGTCGCCGGTCAGCGGTTTGAGGCGGATGACTCCGCGACGGCGCTCGTCGCCCATGGCGACTCCCCCTCCTGGACGGTCACTTCACCTGTGCGCACAGTAGCGGCACGTGGGCTACGATGCCTTCCCGTCCGGGGGATCCGAGGGGTGCCGCACCAGCGCCGGGGGGCGCGGGGGCACGACGGCTCGACCCCCGTTTCCTTCACCTGGGGGTGGGCATGCCCGTTGGGGCTTCGGCAAATCGTCACCGGCTGGCCCAGGAGGTCGAGGACCTCTCGCGCGAGGCGGCCCTGGCCTCTCGGGCCGAGGAATTACGGCAACTCTCCGAGGCGTTGAGGGCCGCGAGCAGTGACACCCGCCCGTTGGACCCCTGGACCGACCTCGACCTGTTGCACGCCTACGCCCGCCCGGAAAGCATCGCCCACGGCGCCGTCGCGCACGAACACCCCGCGTGGAGCCGCCTGGAGGCGCTCCTCGGCGGTCTGGTCTTCGTCCCGCTCGCCCTCACCTGGATGGGTCTGACCCAAGCGTCCAGCGCCTACGGGGCGTTGACGGGGGTGGACCCGAAGGCCGCCTCCCGACCCTTCCTCCAGCTGTGGCAATCCGGCTTCGAGGGACACCTGACCGGCTTCTTCACCTTCGGGCACGTCGCCGGGACCGCGACCGGCGCCATCCTCGTCCTCCTCGCCCTGGTGCTGGTGCACGGATGGCGGCGCGCCGAGACCTCGCGCCGTGCGGCGGAGTCCGAGCGGCTCGCCGACGAGCTGATGCGCCGGCTCGTGCCCGTGCTGACCAGGGTGCAACTGGTGCTCAACTCCCACCGGCTCTCCTCCCCGCGCCGTTTCACCGCCGAGTTGACGCAGTCCGCCGAAACCCTGAAGCGGCTCGGAGACCGTGCGGCGACGACCACACAGGAACTGACGCAGGCGGCGCTGCTCGTCGGCAACTCGCTGGACAGCGCGGAGAAGCGACTGGCCGGCGTCGACGGTTCGGTCCGCCCGCTGGAGTCCGCCGCGACCAGGATCGAGGAGGCGGTGCGGGGCAGCGGCAAGGAGGTCGAGGCCGCGGTGAGCGGCAGCGGGGTCATGGTCCGCAAGGCCCTGGAGGACGTGCGGGGAACGAACGTCGAGGTGAAGGACGTCCTGGCGAAGGCCGGGGAGCGGGTGGAGGACTCCGTGACGGTGCTCGCCGCCGCGCAGCGCTCGTTCACCACCGGCATCGAGGTGACGGGCGACCTCTCGGCCCAGGTGCTCGGCAGGTTGACGGAGGTGGTGGAGGCCTCGGCACGCGGCAGTGCGGAGGCCCACGCCCTCATCGGCAGGTTCGCCGACCAGGCCGATGCCCTGGGCCTGGTGGCCGAACGGCTCGGGAAGTCCGTGGAGGCACTGCACTCCGCACTCGCGGACACCGGCGCCCACGACGCGGTGCCCGTGCTCACGGCACGACAGCAGGCCGGGGCGGACCGGACCGAGGTCCGGTGAGGGCCCCCCGGTTCAACGCCCTCCACCTGGCGGGCTGGCTGTTCGCGGACATGCTGCTCGTCCTCGCGCTGGTCGCGATGGGCGACCAGGGCGACCCGCTGGCGGCGGAGCGCGCGGGCACACCGACCGGCACCGCGGCTCCGACGCCGGCCCCTTCGAAGAGTGCCGCGCCCAAGGGGCCGCGCGCGGTGAACCGTACGCCGGTCAAGGTGTCCATCGACGCCGCCCCGGGAGACGGCGCCCGCATCCTGGCGCAGCTGAAGGCCGTGACCGCGCGGTACGAGGGGCGCCAGGCGGCGTTCGTCCTCACCTTCGGCCGCCACCCCGATCCCGGTCCCGGCGGCGCGTACGCGGGCGAGGTCAACTCGCTGCTCCCGAAGGCCCGTCCCGACATGTTCGAGGGCGCGACCACCCGCGACTTCTGGAAGGGCGGGACCTCTGGCGGGCACGCCGACATCGAGATCTACTTCTACACCTACTGAACGGCGGCCGACGTCCCGCCGAGGAGGACCATCCATGCAGATCCTTCCGTTCTACCTGCTGTGCGACGAGTCGGGTTCGATGGCGGGCCCCAACATCGACGCGCTCAACGACGCTCTGCCGAAGCTCCACGACGAGATCAGCACCAATCCGACCGTGGCCGACAAGACCCGCTTCTGCCTCATCGGTTTCTCCACCGAGGCCAACGTCCTCCAGCCCCTGGTCGACCTGAGCGACATCGAGGAGGTCCCGGCCCTCGCGGCCGGTGGTCTCACTTCGTTCGGCAACGCCTTCCGGACGCTGCTGCGCTGCCTTGAGGCGGACGTCGCCCGCCTCAAGGCCGAGGGCCACGAGGTGTACCGCCCGGTGGCCTTCTTCATGTCGGACGGCGTCCCGACCGACGACGACTGGCAGCAGGCGTACAAGGAGCTGTCGCAGTCGCGCTACTGCCCGAAGATCATCGCGTTCGGGGTGGGCGACGCCGAGGAGTCGACCATCGCGCAGGTGGCGAACTTCCGTGCCTTCATCCAGCAGGACCAGAACGTGTCGCCCGCCGCGGCCCTGCGGGAGTTCGCCTCCAGCCTGACCAAGTCCATCGTGCGCTCCGCCACCAGCATCGCCGCCGACGGCAACTCCGACTTCACGCTCTCCGTGGAAGAGACCGTGCCCGGCTTCGCGACCGTGTCGCTGGACAAGCTTTGAGGGCGGACGGCATGACGGAGCACGAGAACCGAGCGGAAGCCGTACCGGTCCACGGGCCGGCCCGGGAAGGGACCCCGCCCCCGGTCGCACCCGCGGCGGAGCCGACGGCACCGCCCGCCACCGCCGCGGAGCCCCGGGACGCCCCCGCCGCACGGCACACCGCCCCCTCCGGGCCGGCGGGAGACTCCCGCCCGCCGACCCTCGGTCCTCCCGCACACAGCGGGGCCAAGCCGCCGCTCTACCCCTCGGTGCCGCAGGGACGCCCGTGGGTCTCGGACGGCAACGCCGCCGCGTCGATCGTGCCCGACACCGTTCTGGACGGGGCCTCCCACGGGGCGCTGACCGTACGGGCGGCCTCCGTGCGCGGTGACGCCCACCGGTACCTGGGCGAGCCCCGGCAGGACTCGACCGCGGTGGCCTTCGTCGGGGAACCCGCCACCGGCCGGCTGATGGTGCTCGCCGTCGCGGACGGGGTCGGTTCGCAGCGGCTCTCGCACGTCGGGTCGACCCAGGCCTGCCGGATCGCCGTCTGGACCCTCGCCCTCCACGCCGGCGAGGTCCACGACGCCCTGGCGGCCGGACGCGAGGACCGCTTCGCCGAGGTGGCGGAGCAGACCGTGGAGCGGGTCGCCACCCGCCTGCTGCACCGCGCCCAGAAGAGCGACACCGACCCCCTCGCGTACTCGACCACCCTCCGCGTGCTCCTCGTCCCGCTCGATCCGGAGGTCCGTGCCCGCGGCCTCATCACGGTCGGGGACGGCGGCACCGCCCTGCTCCGGGACGGGACCTGGGACCTGGCACCCGGCGGGGCGGCCCGGGAGTCCGGGGACGGCGTCATCGACACCCGTACCGCCGCTCTGCCGGCGACCCGCACCGCTTCCGCCCGGCTGCTGACCACCCGCCCCGGGGACGTCCTGGTCCTCTCCACCGACGGCCTCTCCACTCCGCTGGCGGGCGAGCCCTCGATGCGGGAGTTCCTCGGGGCGGCCTGGAGCGGTGGTGCCCCGGAACCCGCCGACTTCCTCTGGCAGTTCCAGTACCGGGTGAAGTCCTACGACGACGACCGCACCGCGGCGGTGCTGTGGGAGGCACGGACGTGACGGTGCACGACGGCACCGACACCGAGCGGTCCGACCTGAAGCTGCTGGGGGAACTGGCGACCGGTGGCCAGGGCAGGGTCCATGCGGTGGGCGGGCCCGGAGGGCTGCTGTTCAAGGAGTACCTGGACCCCCGGAAAGTGGACGGGGAGGCCCTGTCGGCCCTCGTGCTGCTGCGGCAGGGGCTGGGCGGGGAGGACCGGCAGCGGCTGGACCGGGACGCCGCCTGGCCGCTGTGCCGGGTGACGGACGGCGGCCGGGTGACCGGCTTCCTCATGCGCCGGGCGCCCGCCACGATGACCTGGCGGTCCTCGAAGGGGGACGAGAGGCTGATCGAACTGTCGTACCTGCTGCGCCCGCCGAAGGCGGCCTGGCAGGCGGTGCGACAGCCCACGCCGTCCGAGCGGCACGCACTGGTGGTGGCACTCGTGGAACTCCTCGGCTGGCTGCACGCGATGGGGCTGGTGATCGGCGACCTCTCGCAGGCCAACGTGCTGTGGTCGCTCGCGCCGAGACCGGGCCTGCACCTGTTGGACTGTGACGGCGTGCGGATCACGGGACGGCCACCGGTCCTCGCCCAGGCCGACACCCCGGACTGGTGGGACCCGAAGGCGCCTCCCGGGGTGGTGAGCGTCGACAGCGATCGCTACAAGGCGGCGCTGATGGTCGGCCGGATCCTCGCTCAGGACGCGTACGTCGCGCCGGGACGGCCCTTCTCGCCGCTGGCGGGGGTCCTCGACGAGCGGCGGACGGCCGCGGTGCAACGGCTGTGGGGGCTGGCGGACGGCCCGTACGGGAGCCGGCCCGACCTCGGCCAGTGGCGCACCGCGCTGGCCGGTCGGGACACGATCAAGTTGGTCGCCTCCACACCGGCGCTCCGACCGACCGTCGACCGCTCGCTGTTCGACGGCGGAAGGGACCGCCGGCGGGGAACCATCCGGTTCCGCGACGCCCCGTAGCTCGCGGAGGGGCCCCGGTCGTGCGGGGCCCCTCCGCGCGGACGGTCACGAGCCGTCGAGCGCCTCGATGGTGGCGTTCGACGGGGCCGTACGGCCGCTCAGGTCGCGGGAGACGGCTTCCGCGTCCCGGAGGACGCGGACCGCGTTGGACCAGGTCAGCTTGGCCAGGTCCGGGTGGGACCAGCCGCGGTGCAGCAGTTCCGCGATCAGGTGGGGGTAGCCGGCGACGTCATCGAGACCGGCCGGGGTGAAGGCGGTGCCGTCGTAGTCGCCGCCGATGCCGATGTGGTCGATGCCGGCGACCTCGCGCATGTGGTCGAGGTGGTCAGCGACCGTGGCCGCGGTGGCGATCGGGCGCGGGTTCGCCTCTTCGAAGGCGCGGTGCAGCGCCATCGCCCCGGCCGTGGTGTCGAGGTGGTCGAAGCCGTGCGCCCGGAGGTTGTCGTCCGCCCGCGCGGTCCACTCGACGGCCGCGGGGAGGATGAACTTCGGCACGAAGGTGGCCATCGCGACGCCGCCGTTGGCGGGCAGCCGCTCCAGGACGTCGTCCGGAACGTTGCGCGGGTGGTCGCAGACCGCCCGGGCCGAGGAGTGCGAGAAGATCACCGGCGCCGCCGTGGCGTCGAGCGCGTCCCGCATCGTCGTCGCGGCGACGTGGGAGAGGTCGACGAGCATGCCGGAGCGGTTCATCTCGTGGACGACCTGCCGGCCGAAGGCGGAGAGGCCACCGACCCGGGGCCGGTCGGTCGCCGAGTCCGCCCAGTCGTTGTTGTCGTTGTGGGTGAGCGTCATGTAGCGGACGCCCAGGGCGTGCAGCGCGCGCAGGGTGGCGAGGGAGTTGTTGATCGAGTGGCCGCCCTCGGCGCCCTTCAGGGAGGCGATGCGGCCCTGCTTCCGGGCCGCCTCCATGTCGTCCGCCGTCAGGGCCGGGGCCAGGTCGGCGGCGTACCGGTCGAGGAGCTGGTCGACGACGTCGATCTGCTCCAGGGTCGCGCTGACCGCGTGGTCACCGGCCAGCCGGCAGGGCACGTACACCGACCAGAACTGGGCGCCGACGCCGCCGGCCCGGAGCCGGGCGAGGTCGGTGTGGAGCGCCCCGGTCTGGTCGGTGCCGATGTCCATCCGGTCCAGGTCGTAGCGGACGTGCTCGCGCAGCGCCCACGGCAGGTCGTTGTGGCCGTCGACCACGGGCGACGAGGCCAGGAGCTCCCTGGCCTCGTCGAGACGGTCGGCCGCGCTCACTTGGCGAAACCGAAGGACGCCGCGCCCTCGACCTTGGTGCGCAGCCGCTTGCCCTTCTCGGTGGCCTGGTCGTTGAGCTCCTGCTGGAACTCGCGCATCCGGGCGAGGAGGTCGGCGTCGTGCGCGGCGAGGATCCGGGCCGCGAGCAGGCCCGCGTTGCGGGCGCCGCCGACGGAGACCGTGGCGACCGGGACGCCGGCCGGCATCTGCACGATGGAGAGCAGCGAGTCCATGCCGTCGAGGTACTTCAGCGGCACCGGGACGCCGATGACGGGGAGCGGGGTGACGGAGGCGAGCATGCCCGGCAGGTGGGCGGCGCCGCCGGCCCCCGCGATGATCGCCTTGAGTCCGCGGCCCGCGGCCTCCTCGCCGTACGCGATCATTTCGCGCGGCATCCGGTGTGCGGAGACGACGTCGACCTCGTACGGGATCTCGAACTCGTCCAGGGCCTGTGCCGCGGCCTCCATCACGGGCCAGTCGGAGTCGGACCCCATGACGATGCCAATGATCGGGTTACTCAACGATCGTTCCTCGCAGATAGCCGGCGGCGTGACGGGCGCGCTCCAGCACGTCGTCGAGGTCGTCGCCGTAGGTGTTGACGTGGCCCACCTTGCGACCGGGCTTCACGTCCTTGCCGTACATGTGGATCTTGAGCTGCGGGTCCCTGGCCATGCAGTGCAGGTAAGCGGAGTACATGTCCGGGTAGTCGCCGCCGAGGACATTGCACATCACGGTCCACGGTGCGCGCGGGCGCGGATCGCCGAGGGGCAGGTCGAGAACCGCCCGAACGTGGTTGGCGAACTGCGAGGTGATCGCGCCGTCCTGGGTCCAGTGGCCCGAGTTGTGCGGGCGCATCGCCAGTTCGTTGACGAGGATGCGGCCGTCCGTGGTCTGGAACAGCTCGACGGCGAGGTGGCCGACGACGCCCAGCTCCTGGCCGATCCGGAGCGCCAGCTCCTGGGCCTGCCCCACCAGCTCGTCGTCCAGGTCGGGCGCGGGCGCGATGACCGTGTCGCAGACGCCGTCGACCTGACGGGACTCGACGACCGGGTAGGCGACGGCCTGCCCGTGCGGGGAGCGGACGATGTTCGCCGCGAGCTCGCGGACGAAGTCGACCTTCTCCTCGGCGAGGACCGGGACGCCGGCGAGGAAGGGGTCGCGGGCGTCCTCCGGCTTGCGGACGAACCAGACGCCCTTGCCGTCGTAGCCGCCGCGCACGGTCTTCAGGATGATCGGGAAGCCGCCGACCTCGGACGCGAAGGCCTCCGCGTCCGCCGGGTCGGTCACGATCCGGTGGCGGGGGCTGGGCGCACCGATCCGGTCGAGCCGGGCACGCATCACCCCCTTGTCCTGGGCGTGCACGAGCGCGTCCGGGCCGGGCCGGACCGGGATGCCGTCGGCCTCCAGGGCGCGCAGGTGCTCAGTGGGGACGTGCTCGTGATCGAAGGTGATCACGTCGCAACCGCGCGCGAAGTCACGCAGCGTGTCCAGGTCGCGGTAGTCACCGATCACGACCTCGCCGGCCACCTGCGCCGCGGAGTCCTGTGGGGTGTCGCTGAGGAGCTTGAACTTGATGCCGAGGGGGATGCCCGCCTCGTGGGTCATACGGGCGAGCTGCCCGCCTCCGACCATGCCTACTACGGGGAACGTCACCCTCTTAGGGTATCCGCACCATCAGGGAACACTCGTCCGGCTGTGTTTTGGCACAAGATCCGAGCGGTTCCGGCGCGGACGGGGGAGAGGTTCTCCACAGCTTTGAGCGGTCCACGGGTGGGTGAAGGGGGCGCTGGTTAGCATGGTTGGGTTGACGTCGCCCGGACGTCACCCGGACGGACGGGACAGAGCGATCACCATGAGTGAACCCGGCGTGCTGCGCACGCGACTCCAGGGGCTCTTCCGCGAGGTCGCCAAGTTCGGGGTGGTCGGCGGCCTCGGCGTGCTGGTCAATCTCGGCGCCTTCAACCTGGTCCGGAACATGACGGAGATCCCGGTGGTGCGGGCGAGCCTGATCGCCACCGCGATCGCGATCGCCTTCAACTACGTCGGCTTCCGCTACTTCACGTACCGCGACCGGGAGAAGTCCGGGCGCACCAAGGAACTGACGCTGTTCCTGCTGTTCAGCCTGGTCGGCCTGGTCATCGAGAACGGCATCCTGTACGCGGCGACCTACGGCTTCGGCTGGGACGGGCCGCTGGCGAGCAACTTCTTCAAGTTCTCCGGCATCGGCATCGCGACCCTCTTCCGCTTCTGGTCCTACCGCACCTGGGTGTTCCGGGCACTGCCCGCGAAGGAAGCCGTCCAGACCGCCGAGTCCTTCCTGGAGCGGGCCCCGCGGCAGGCGACCCGCCGCCAGCCCGACCGCGTCTGACCCCGGCGCCGGGGCCGGGTGGCCGTCGGGCGGCGCCCGACGTCGACCGACGGCGCCCGATGTCGACCGGGTCGGGGCCGGGTGGTCGCCGGGCGGGCGTTCACCGGGCGGGCGTTCACCGGACAGGCGTTCACCGGACGGGGCGCTCCCCTGCTTCGTCCTTGACGCTCCTGACCTCCCGGCTCAGGAAGAGCGCGAAGACCGGCGGCTGCTGCTGGAGCAGCTCCAGTCGGCCGCCGTCCGCCTCCGCCAGGTCACGGGCCACCGCAAGGCCGATGCCCGTGGAGCTCCGACCGCTGACGGCCCGCTCGAAGATGCGTGCGCCCAGGTCGGCGGGGACGCCGGGGCCCTCGTCGGTGACCTCGATCACCGACTGGTTGCCGGTGACGCGGGTGCGCAGGGCGACCGTGCCGCCGCCGTGCATCAGCGAGTTCTCGATCAGGGCGGCGAGGACCTGGGCGACCGCGCCGGGGGTGCCGACCGCCCGCATCCCCTGCTTCCCCGAGTGGACGATGGCCCGCCCGGCGCTGCGGTAGGCGGGCCGCCACTCCTCGATCTGCTGCTTGACGACCTCGTCCAGGTCGAAGGCGACGGCGGAGCCGGTGCGGGGGTCCCTGGCATTGGTGAGGAGCCGCTCGACGACGTCCGTGAGCCGCTCCACCTGGGTGAGTGCGATCGTCGCCTCCTCCTTGACCGTGTCCAGGTCGTCGGCGAGGGCGACCTCCTCCAGGCGCATGGAGAGGGCGGTCAGCGGGGTGCGGAGCTGGTGGGAGGCGTCGGCGGCGAGCCGGCGCTCGGCGGTGAGCATCCGTGCGATGCGCTCGGCGGAGGCGTCGAGGACGTCCGCGACCCGGTCCAGCTCGGGCACCCCGTACCGCTTGTGCCGGGGACGCGGGTCTCCTGAGCCGAGGCGCTCGGCGGTCTCGGCGAGGTCGGTCAGCGGGGACGCCAGCTTGTTCCCCTGTCGCACGGCGAGGAGGACGGCGGCGACGACCGCGAGGAGCGCCACCGCACCGATGATCAGCAGGGTGCGGCCGACCTCGGCGGTGACCACGGAGCGGGACTCCTCCACGACCACGGTCTCGCCGCGCTCGCCCTCGGCGAGGCCGCGGATCACGTCCCCCTCCGGGCGGGTGCCGATCTCGATGGGGTTGCGGCCGGGGATGCGGATCTGGGCGTACCTCTTGGCACCGCTCTGCTCGGCGAGGATGTCCGGGTTGACCGGCTCGCCGCCGATCAGCCGGCTGTCGACGATGGAGACGATCCGCAGCGCCTCGGAGTCCACGCTCTCCTGGGCGCTGTTGGAGATGGTGCGGGTCTCGACCAGGACGAGGGAGAAGCCGAAGACGGCGATGACGACGAGGACGACGGCGAGCGTGGAGTTGATCAGGCGGCGGCGCACGGTGCGGTGCCTTCCGGGGCGGGGTACGGGGCGCTCCCGAGCGTACGGGGCGACCGTCCCGCCGGGCCGGGGCCACGGAGCCGGGGGCTCGCCGTGCGGGGTGCGGGGCGGCACCGTCGGGCCGGGGGCGCGCGACGGGCGCCCCGGGACCCCTGCGGGATCACCCGGCAGGGCTCGCCGCCCGCTCCGACCGACCCGGTGGACCGCGGTGCGGGGCCGCCTGTCTCAGCTCTTCTCGAAGCGGAAGCCGACGCCGCGGACCGTCGCGATGTAACGGGGGTTGGCCGCGTCGTCGCCGAGCTTCTTGCGGAGCCAGGAGATGTGCATGTCGAGGGTCTTGGTGGAGGACCACCAGGTGGTGTCCCAGACCTCGCGCATCAGCTGGTCGCGCGTGACGACCCGACCGGCGTCCCTGACCAGCACCCGGAGCAGGTCGAACTCCTTGGCGGTGAGCTGGAGCTCCTCGTCCCCCATCCAGGCGCGGTGGGACTCGACGTCGATCCGCACGCCGTGGGTGGTGGGGGCGGCGACGGGCTCGGTGGAGCCGCGCCGGAGCAGGGCCCGGACCCGGGCGAGGAGCTCGGCGAGCCGGAAGGGCTTGGTGACGTAGTCGTCGGCGCCCGCGTCGAGCCCCACGACGGTGTCGACCTCGTCCGCCCGGGCGGTGAGGACCAGGATGGGGACCGCGTGGCCTTCGGCGCGCAGCCTTCGGGCGACCTCCAGGCCGTCCATGCCGGGCAGGCCCAGGTCGAGCACGACCAGGTCGACGCCGCCCTGGAGTCCGGTGTCGAGGGCGGTCGGCCCGTCCTCGCGGACCTCGACCTCGTACCCCTCTCTCCGCAGGGCGCGGGCCAGCGGTTCCGAGATGGATGCGTCGTCCTCGGCGAGCAGTACACGGGTCATGGGGTGATGGTAGTCCGCGCGGCGCCGGAGCCGGGGCGGGATCCGTCGGGCCGGAATGACGCCTGGGGATCGTGTGGACATCCTGCACATGACCTTCGAATGTCCTTGTCCGGTTCCACACCTACCTGTGATCCATCTCTCAAGTCCTTTCATATCCGGCACTGTCGTGTCGTATGGTGTCGAGACGTCAGTCGCGGTAAACAGGGACCTTTGGCCAGCTTCATCGCCAAGGTCCTCTTTCTGCGTGAGGCCGGCTCCGCCGAAGCCTCAAGACGGTGAAAGACCTGTGGGTCGGGTCCCGGGACGCGAAGACGCATGTTCCGGGGCGTGGATCCCGGCGGAATCACACGAATCCACCGGTGCCGGCCTCCCCCACCGGGCGCACCACGCTCACAAGGCGTGCGTCCCGACAGAGCAAGGATCGACATGGCGTCCAGCCTGACGACGACTTCGACCGGAACCCCTGGCTCCGGGAAGACGTTCTTCGGCCACCCCCGTGGTCTGGCCACCCTCTTCATGACCGAGATGTGGGAGCGCTTCTCCTACTACGGCATGCGGGCCCTTCTCGTCCTGTACCTGGTCTCCGGCGGCGCGGACGCCGCGACGGGCAGCCAGGGCGGCGGCCTCGCCATGACGGCGGCCACGGCCACGGCCATCTACTCGGTCTACGTGTCGATGGTCTACCTGATGGCCATGCCCGGCGGTTGGTTCGGCGACCGCGTCTGGGGCGCCCGCAAGACCGTCACCATCGCCGGTTTCGTGATCATGGCCGGTCACGCCTCGCTGGCCATTCCCGGCCAGGCGATGTTCTTCGTCGGCCTGGCGCTGGTCGCCGCCGGCTCGGGCCTGCTGAAGGCCAACATCTCCACGATGGTCGGCCACCTCTACGACGGCCCGGACGACCCGCGTCGTGACGGCGGCTTCACGCTCTTCTACATCGGCATCAACCTCGGCGCCTTCCTCGCCCCGCTGGTCATCGGCACCGTCGGCGAGAAGCACAACTGGCACCTGGGCTTCCTGATCGCGGCCATCGGCATGGCCCTGGGTCTGGCCCAGTTCCTGTTCGGCACCCGCCACCTGAGCGAGAAGAGCAGCGTGGTCCCGAACCCGCTCTCCGCCGACGAGCGCAAGTCGATGCTGGTCAAGGTCTGCGCGACGGCCGCCGTCATCGCGGCCTTCTACGGCGGTGTCGTCGCCGCCGGCCTCTACACCCTGAACTGGGCGCTGGTCCCGATCACCCTGGCCGGCCTGATCATCCCGATCGCCGTGATCGTCCGCATCAAGCGGGACAAGGACCTGACCAAGACCGAGCAGTCCAAGGTCTCCGGCTACATCTGGTTCTTCGTGGCCGCGGCCATCTTCTGGATGATCTACGACCAGGGCGGCTCGACCCTGTCCCTCTTCGCGGACAGCAAGACCGCCGACCACATCGGTCCGCTGAGCTTCCCCGCCACCTGGTTCCAGTCGCTCAACCCGCTGTTCGTCATGGCGCTGGCCCCGGTCTTCGCCTGGCTGTGGCTGTGGCTCGCCCGCCGCAACCAGGAGCCGAGCACCATCGTGAAGTTCTCGATGGGTCTCCTCGGCATCGGCGTCTCGTTCTTCGTCTTCCTCGCCCCGATCGGCATGGCCTCCGGCGACGCCAAGGTCAGCCCGATGTGGCTGGTCAGCATCTACATGATCCAGACCATGGCCGAGCTGTGCCTGTCCCCGGTCGGCCTGTCGCTGACGACGAAGATGGCCCCGAAGAAGTACGCCTCGCAGATGCTGGGCGTGTTCTTCCTCGCCGTCACCGCCGGCGACTGCACCACGGGTCTGCTCTCCCTCGCGGGCGTGGACCTGAACGGCACCGGAATCATCGCGCTGCAGGCAGCGGCGGCGACCCTGGCCGCCTTCGCGATCTTCATGTACCGCAAGAAGGTCCGGGCGCTCATGGGCGACGTGCACTGACGTCCCCCGCACGCGGCCGGAGGGCCGTCGCACCGATCCGGTGCGGCGGCCCTCCGTCGTTCCCACCCGGTCACCTGCGCAGCCGCGCCCACGGGGTGAAGGTGAACACCGCGCCGCCGACCAGGATGATCGTGCCCGCGACCAGGGCGAGCGCCCGCAGGGCGCCGTCGTTCTCGGCTCCGGTCTCGGCGAGGTTCCCGCCGGAGGCGCCGCCCGAGCCCGAAGCGGAGCCCGTACCGCCGGCGGAGCCGCCCGAGGCCCCGCCGGCCTGCTTGCTCGTGTCCAGCTCCAGGGAGGCCTGCACGGAACCCTTGACCTGGCAGGGGATGACGATCGGTGAGCCGCCGAGCGAGACGCTGATGGTGAGCGCTCCCGGGCTGAGGGTGGACCTGCCCGTCGCCCCCGGCGTGTAGGTGCCCTTCATGTCGGACAGGTCGACCGGCTTGCCCGCCTCCAGCGGGGCCGCGTTGGCGGGACCCGTGACCTTCACCGTTCCGCTGTCGGCGCCCCCGATCTTGACGTCCATGGAGGGCTTGAGGGCTCCGGCGGGCAGGGCCGCGGGGCTGTTCATGACGCCCTTGGCGGTCTTGACCGTGAGCTCGTAGCCGCCGCCGTTCTTCTTGGCGTCGATCGTCACCTTGGAGGCGATCGACGCGGGGCCGGGGGGCTGGCAGGAGAACTGGACCGCGACCTGGGTGCCGGGGAAGTCCGTCTGCCCGCCACCCCCACCGCTGGAACCGCCGGAAGCCCCGGAAGCCCCGGAAGCCCCGGAGCCGCTGGTGCCGCTGGTGCCGCCGGAGGAACCCGTACCGCCGGAAGCCGTGGAGCCGCCCGAGGAGGTGGTGGTCCCGCCGGAGGAGGTCGACCCGCCCGAAGCCGCGCCTCCCGAGGAGGTCGACCCGCCGGAGGAGGTCGACCCGCCGGAGGCCGTGGTACCGCCGGAGGCCGTGGAGCCTCCCGAGGAGGCACCCCCTCCCCCGTCCGTCACCTTGATCGTCGCGCCGACCGGCACCGTTTCCTTGGGGGAGCACTTGGTGTCCGTCGACAGGGGCTTGGACACGTTGATGGTGTACTTGCCGGGCGTCAGCGTGACCTCGCCCGCCTTCTCCAGCTTCAGCCTCCCCTTCATGTCGGGGAGCAGCATCGGGCTGTTCTTGGGGATCGGCGGGTTCTGGCGCGGCCCCTCCATCGCCACGGTCCCGTCCGCCGCGCCGCCCACCGCAAGGACCCCGGTGGGCTTCACCGTGTCCTTGCCGAGGTCGAGCACGTCCGGGTTCTTCGAAGCGGCCTGGACCGTCTTCCACACGATCTCGACCTCGTCGCCGACCTTGGCTTCCGCAGGCGCGGTGATCAGCACCTTCGTGGTGCCCTGCACGGGCGGAAGCCCCGAGATCGGCGGCGGGACGCACTCCGTGGCGTACGAGGTCTCGGCCGCCCGGGCGGGGCCGGCGGCGCACAGGATTCCCGCACCGCCGAGCACCAGCGCCACCCCGGCCGCGCTCATCCTCCGTTGCGTACTCACGCATGTCCCTTCGTCGTCGGGCTGCTGTTCTCTGGCGCTGACGGTGCGGAGTCAGGGCTGAACCACGGCAGGGCCGCGATCGTCCCCCCGTCCCCCGGGTCCACCGGCGGGGCGGGGGTACGGGTACGGGCCCGGCGGCGCGGGCGCGGTGCGGTCCGGGGCCCGGGGCTGCTGGGCCCGGGGGTGCGGGCGGCTCCGTGGGCGGGCCGCATGCGGTCGACCAGGGCCATGCCGATCCGGAACAGGGCGGCGGGCACCACGACGGCGAGGAGCACCCAGAAGAACGTCACGCCCCAGGGCCTGCCGACCCCCCAGGGCTGCTCGACGAGGACCTTGCCCGCGTACTTCACGGACACGCGGTAATCACCGTGGGCGCCGGCCGCGAGCTCCGCGGGAAGACGGACCAGGGCCTTTCCGCCGGGTTCGATCGTGCCCCGCCAGGGGCGTTCCTCGTACTGGGGCGCGAAGACGCCGTGGCTGGTGCCCACTTCGAAGACGGGGTCCTCGACGGGGGTCGGGCCGAGGTTGCCGACGGTGAAGACGACCTCGCGGCGCGGGGGCGCACCGAACCAGACGAGGAGGCCGCTGGAGCCGTCGAGCCGCACGGCGGCGAGGACGGCAAGGCGGCCGTCGCCGGTGGCCTCGGGGAGCGGAGCGGTGGGGTGTCCGGCGACCGTGAACTCCTTGTCTACGGAGTCCTGTTGGCCGGTGACTCCGGCGACGTGCACCACGCAGGGGCAGGGCTCGGGCGGTTCGGCGACGGGGAGCTTGGTGCTGAACGCGCCCCGGGAGTCGACGGTGGCGGCCCGACCCGCGGTGTTGGCACAGGAGTTGGTGCCGCCGATGACCCCCCGGTCCGGGGCGCCCCGGCCGCAGATCAGGATCATGAGCAGCGCGCCGGGTTTCCAGCCGCTGCCGCTGACGGTGAGCTCGCCGCCCGTGCCGCCCTCCGTCGCGGAGAGTTCGACCACGGGCCCCGGTGCCGCCGTCGCGGGGACGGTCGGCAACAGTACGAGGGCGAGGGCGGTGAGGAGGGCTGCGGCCGTGCGGATCGCGTTCATGGTGTCGCTCCCCCCGGGGATCGTCGGGCGCGGGACCCGATGCGGCGCCGTGCCGCGTGTCCGACGCCGCCCGCGGCCGCCAGGAGCAGCACGGTCGCGCCGGTGGGTGCGGGGCCCGGGGCGAAGGCGGCCCGGACCCGGGCGGTCGAGGGGGCCGCGCCCGGGGCGGTGGCCGTGAGCCGGACGGTGACCGAGTCGAGGGCGGGCGGATCGGGCCAGGGCTCGGTGCGGGCGGCCCGCTCGCCGGGGCGGAGGACGAGCTGCAGGGAGCGCTCCGGGCGGTCGAGGACGGTGCCGAAGAGCCCTTCGGCACGGACCGCGAGGCGGGGTGCGAGGACCGTGCTGCCGCGGTTGACCAGGGTGTACCGGAGGCTTCCGGCGACTTCGTCGAAGCGGACGTCCTCGACGGTGAGTGCCGCGAGGCGGGGGCCGCTGACCCTCAGCCGCAGGTCGACGCGCACCTCGCGACCGGCGGCCTCGGCCCGCACGGTGCCGCGGTGCTCGCCGGGCGGGGCGTCGGCGGCGAGGGTGACGGCGAAGGGCACGTCGGCCCGGGTCCTGGCGGGCACGGTCACGGTCGGCTCGGCGAAGGACACCGGGGCGCCCTGCCCGGTGAGGCGCACGGTGAGCGGGGCCCCGCCCGGGTTGGTCAGCGACAGGGTGTCCTGGAGGACGCTGCCCGCCGGACCCTCCAGATAGGCGTACGGCCGTCCGGCGGCGGGGGTCGCCGTCCAGTCCTGGGGGGCGGGGGGCGCCGCCGCGACCGCGAGCAGGGCGGTCGCGGCGGCCACCAGCCCGGGGCGGTTCGCCTTCCGGCGCACGGCACGGGCCGTCGCCTGGCGATCGGGACGGGCAGCCGTCCGCATCAGCGTGCCGTGCGCCGGGTGAGCCAGAGGACTCCGGCCGCGCCGGTCAGCAGGACGGTGCCGCCGAGGGTGCCGAGCGCGACGGCGGAGTCGAGCGGGCCGGTCCTGGGGAGTTCGCCACCGGTGCCGCCGGTGCCGCCGGCGGCGGGGGGCGGGGTGTCGCTTCCCGTGCCGCCGATGACACCGGTGACCTGGAGTGCGAGCGACGGTCGGGGGGTGTTCTTCGGGGTGCAGACGGCCGCGTCCATCCCGAGGGCGTGGACGGTGAGGGTGCCCGCCGTGAAGGTGACCTCGCCGTTCTGCTTCGGGGTG
This sequence comes from Streptomyces sp. NPDC058872, assembly GCF_042743065.1. Taxonomy (NCBI): domain Bacteria; kingdom Bacillati; phylum Actinomycetota; class Actinomycetes; order Kitasatosporales; family Streptomycetaceae; genus Streptomyces; species Streptomyces sp. NPDC058872. Next base: position 67,471 of record NZ_JBHYMK010000031.1, on the reverse strand, counting down.
AACGTGCCGGTCAGGGTGCCGATCTTGATGGGGGTGTCGGGCGGGATGGCGGCCGTGTTGGGGGTGCCCTTGACCTTCAGCGTGCCGCTCGCGGCCCCGCCGAGGAGGAGGTCGGCGCGGGGGGTCATGACTCCTTTGGGGAGCTCGACCGGGCTGTCGGACACGCCCTTCTCGAAGGACATGGTGATCGTGTAACCGCTGCCGCTCTTGACGGCCTTGATGTCGACGGGCGAGACGGCGCTCTTGGGGCCGATCTTCGTCTCGCAGGCGTAGTCGACGTCGATGACGGCCGCGCGGGCGGCTGGTGCGCCGGCCAACACGGTCGTGCCCGTCACGACGGCCGTGGCCGCGAGCGCGGCGCCCGTCCTCCTCCGCTTCGACACCTTGGACACCGCGAACACCCCTCACCGCAAGACAACTGACGGTCTTTCAGATTGGGCGTCAAGGTACGCCTCCGGCCGTGCGGAGGGAAGGCAGGGGAACGAGTGGACTTGTGGATCCCCCCTTCCCGCCGGAAGGGGCGCACCCGGGGAAAGCCGGGCGACGGCCCTACGCCGGCGAGGCCAGCTCGGCCCAGACGGTCTTGCCGGGCGCACCGGGCATCCGGTCGATTCCCCAGTCCAGACAGAGGCGCTGCACGATGAACATGCCGTGCCCGCCCGGGCGGCCCGACCGGTGCGGGGTCCGCGGCGCGGGCTGCCCCGCGCCGCGGTCGGTGACTTCGAGGCGAAGCGTCCGGGGCATCCGCAGCACGCGCAGCCGCTCGGGCCCCTCGGCGTGCAGACAGGCATTGGTGACGAGCTCGGAGACGACGAGCAGGACGTCCTCGGCGGCGGCCCTGCGGTCCGCGGTGCCGGCCGGCAGCCAGCCCCAGGCCTGGAGCGCCGAGCGGGTGAAGTCCCGGGCGAGCGGGACCGTACCGCTGGTCTCGCCGAGGGCGAGCGTGCGGACGTCGCCATCCTGGTCCATCAACGCTTCACCTCACCGATCGACGGGACAGAGGGGGACAGGACGCACGGCGGGACCGTGCGGGACGGTGCGGAGTGCGGGGTCAGCCGGGGAGGGCCGTGTCGAGCGTCTCATGGACGATGAAGACGGCGTCCGCGCCCGTGATGTGGAACACCCGGGCGACCGCCGGCCGCATGCCCACCAGATGGACCCCGCCACCGCCGGCGGTGGCCCGCAGGCGGGCACCGAGCAACACGTTGAGCCCGGTCGAGTCGCAGAACTCCAGGCCCGAGCAGTCGACGACGAGCCGTGAACGGCCCGCGTCCAGCGCACCGTCCAGGGGGTCGCTCAGCAACTCGGCCGTGTGGTGGTCGAGCTCGCCCACCGGGGTGAGGAGCACGCTCTCGCCCACGTCCCGGACCTCGACCCGCAGCCGCGCGGGCGGCGCGCTGCCGATGTGCTCGCGGTCCATGGCCGTGCCCTCTTCTCGCTCTCGCGGATGCCGCCGGATGTGCCCCGAACCCTACAAGCGCGACACCCTTCGATGCACGCGAGGTACTTCACATATCGGCACGCAGCGGATTATTGGCACTTGCAACCATCAGGGTCTTCCGGGTAGGGCTAGAAGGGAACGTCCGACCCGGCCGGCTTTGGAGGCGCCGCAAACCGCAGCGAGCAGCACCAGAAGGAGACCCATGTCACCCCGGCTCGACGCCCCGCGTACCCTCGACGCGCCGTCGGCAGCACTTCCCCCCTCACCCGTCGTCGACCTTCCCGACCAACTGCACGGCACGCCGCTCGACCGGGTCGCCCCGGCCGATGCCCGTGCCCTGTCGAAGGAGCTCTTCGCCCGGCTCTCCGAGCTGGAGGAGGGCACCCACGACCACGCGTACGTCCGCAACACCCTCGTCGAACTCAACCTCGCCCTGGTCCGGTTCGCCGCCGCCCGGTTCGGCACCCGCAGCGAACCGATGGAGGACATCGTCCAGGTCGGCACGATCGGCCTGATCAAGGCGATCGACCGCTTCGAACTGACCCGCGGCGTCGAGTTCCCGACCTTCGCGATGCCCACGATCATCGGCGAGATCAAGCGCTTCTTCCGTGACACCTCGTGGTCCGTGCACGTGCCCCGCCGGCTCCAGGAGCTCCGGCTCGAACTCGCGAAGGCCGGTGACGCGCTCGCCCAGCGACTCGACCGCGCCCCGACCGTCGCGGAGCTCGCCGAAGAGCTCGGCATCACGCCGGAAGAGGTCGTCGAGGGCATGACCGCGAGCAACGCCTACACCGCTTCCTCGCTCGACGCCCAGCCCGACGAGGAGGACGGCGCGGGCGGCGAGGCGGCCCTCGCCGACCGGCTGGGCTACGAGGACAACGGGCTCGCGGGGATCGAGTACATCGCCTCCCTCAAGCCGATGATCGCCTCACTGCCCGCCCGCGAGCGACAGATCCTCTCCCTCCGCTTCGTCTCCGGGCTGACCCAGTCGGAGATCGGCGCGGAGCTCGGCATCTCGCAGATGCACGTGTCCCGGCTGCTCGCCCGCACCCTGGGGCGGCTGCGCCGGGGGCTGACTCTGGAGGAATGACCTCCCTCCGCCTCCCGAAGCCGCCAAGAGGCTTGCGGAACGGGCCCGTTCACGGTCTGCCGACCCTGAGCGGGCCCGTTCCTTCGCCCGCTGCGCTGCGCAGCGGGCGAAGGAACGGGAGCCAGGAGCGGGCCGTCCGCACGGACCCGGGGCTTCGGGGGACCGCACGGCTCCTGCGTACGCAGAACCGGAAGACCGGTTGCACGAGCGGCTCGGGGACCGGGCAGCCCTCGCCCACGTCGATCACCGGCAAGGCGAAGGCCCGGAGGACGGCGCCCTGGCTGTCGGAGACGCCGAAGCCGATGGCGAGCCCCCGGGCGCGCGGGAGGTCACCGGCCTGGTCGACGTGTACGAAGAAGACGGTGTGGTGCGGGGCGGAGCCGCGGCGGTCCGCACCGGGGGCGTCCGACCCGGGGGCGTCCGTGTCGGGGGCGTCCGTGTCGGGGGCGTCCGGCCACGGCCCTCGCCAACCGCTGTCCGTGGTGCCGTCGCCGTCGGACCGGACGAACCCCGGCCCGCCGACCGCACGGCCGGCGGCCATCGCCGATAACCGGTGGCCACGGGTCGGAACGGGCCGTTACCGTCGGCCCTCCCCGGCAGCCGGATCCGACGGCCGCCCACGTCCTGGAAGGCCCACCGCGATGACCGGCCGCACCCGCCCGACGACGACCCTGTGGCGCCCCACCGGTCCCGTCGAACTGGAGCTGGTCCGGGGACTCGACTGGCGCGCCTGGCCGCCCCGGCTACCGGAGCAGCCGATCTTCTACCCGGTCCTCAACGAGGAGTACGCGGTGAAGATCGCACGGGACTGGAACGTCAAGCACAGCGGCGCCGGCTATGTGACCCGCTTCGAGGTCGACGCGGAGTTCCTCCGCAGGTACCCGGTCCGGCAGGCGGGCGGGCGGACGATCCTGGAGCTGTGGGTGCCGGCGGAGGACCTGGACGAGTTCAACGCGCACATCGTCGGCGAGATCCGCGTCGTTCACGAGTTCCGCTGACGGGACGCCGGCCCGGGCGGCGCGGGGGCTCAGGACCGGCGCGCGACGTCCGGGCAGCGGACCTCCGGGGAGCCCCCGTACGGATCGAGGTCGGTGCGGGTGCCGTCACGGCTGCCCGCCAGGCACAGTGCGCCTCCCATGACGCGCAGGTCGAGGGTGAACTCGACCCTCCCGTTGACTTCCCGGGGGCCGTCCAGGCGGTGGTCGACGTCGTACCCGATGCCCCGGAGGGCCTTCTCGACCTCGGCCGGGGTGCGGGCCGCGGCGCCGTCCAGGGCCTGGGCGATGCGCTTGCCGTGGAGGGGTGCCGTGCACTTCTCCACCGCGCTCAACACGGTCTCCTGCCGGGCGCGTTCGAAGCTCCAGGCGCTTTCGGAGGGCGGGGCGGACTCCGGGAGGGGGAGGTCGGACGGGTGACCGGTGGGCGGCTGCGGCCCGTCCGGGCCCCTCGGGGGCGGCACCGCGGGGAGGCCCTCCGCGCAGGGTTCGGCGACCTCCGCGACGAGCTGCACGAAAGCGAGCTCGGCCGCCCGCTGTCCGGGAGGGAGGCCCGGGTCGTCGGCGGGGTCCGGAACGGGTGCGGTGGGGGTCCGGGACACCGTGGAGGGGGCTGCGGGGGCCGCCGGGTCCGTGCGCCCCGCCCCTTCCGTCCCGCAGGACGTGAGGGCGAGGGCGCACAGGGCCACGAGCGCCGGGCCGCGGCCGGCCCGTTCCTTCCGGAGGGGAGTTCGCGTCATGGGGGCAGTCTGGACCGTGGTGGTCCGCCCCGGTCGGGCGCCCCCGGTCGGGCGCCCCCGCTCCCGGCCCGTGCTCAGACCACCCGCACGCCCGCGCGCCAGACCTCCGCCACCAGGGGCACGCCGGGGCGGTAGGCCAGGTGGACGTGGGACGGGGCGTCCAGGACGGTGAGGTCGGCGCGGGCGCCGACGGTCAGGCGGCCCACGTCGGTGCGGCGCAGGGCCGCCGCGCCGCCGGCCGTGGCGGACCAGACCGCCTCGTCGGGCGTCATGCCCATGTCCCGTACGGCAAGGGCGATGCAGAAGGGGACCGAGGAGGTGAAGGACGATCCGGGGTTGCAGTCCGTGGACAGGGCGACTGTCACGCCCGCGTCCAGGAGGCGGCGGGCGTTCGGCCACTCGGCACGGGTGGAGAACTCGGCGCCCGGGAGGAGCGTGGCGACCGTGTTGCCGGACGCCAGCGCGTCCACGTCCGCGTCCGTGAGGTGGGTGCAGTGGTCGGCGCTCGCCGCGTCCAGTTCCACCGCCAGCTGGACGCCGGGACCGTAGGTGAGCTGGTTGGCGTGCACCCGGGGGTGGAGGCCCCGGGCCTTGCCCGCGGTGAGGATCGCGCGGGCCTGGTCGCCGTCGAAGGCGCCCTTCTCGCAGAAGACGTCCACCCAGCGGGCGTACGGGGCGCAGGCGTCCAGCATCTCGCCGGTCACCAGCTCCACGTAGGCGGCCGGGTCGTCCGCGTAGTCCGGGGAGACGATGTGCGCGCCGAGGTAGGTGACCTCGTCGGTGTGCCCGGCCGCGATGCGGAGGGCGCGGGCCTCGTCCTCGACGGTCAGGCCGTAACCCGACTTCGTCTCGAAGGTGGTCGTGCCCTGGCGCAGCGCCTCTCCCATGAAGCGGGCCACGTTCGCCGAGAGCGCCTCGTCGCTCGCCGCGCGGGTGGCCGCCACCGTCGTCCGGATGCCGCCCGCCTTGTAGGGCTGGCCGGACATGCGGGCGTTGAACTCGGCGGTGCGGTCGCCCGCGAAGACGAGGTGGGAGTGGGAGTCGACGAAGCCGGGGATCACGGCCCGGCCGCCGGCGTCGACCCTGTTGTCAGTGGCGGGTGCTTTGCTGGATTCACCGACCCAGACGACGCGGTCGCCGTCGATGACGACGGCCGCGTCCTGGATCAGGCCCAGGGAACTGCCATCGCCGAGGGAGGGATCGTTGGTGACCAGGTTGGCGATGTTGACGACGGCGGTGGCGGTCGTCGCCACGGCACTGTTCGCGCTCGTGGGGGCGGGCGTCGCCGCCGGGGTGTTCGTTGCCGCGGGGCCGGTGTTCATGAGGGGTGTCTCCTTCAGCCGCGGAGCGCGGCGATCGAGTCCGCGAGGGCCTGGCCGACGTCCGGCACGGTGGCGTGGACCCCGTCCCGTACGACGTGACGGCCGCCCACGACCGTGTGCCGCACGTCCGCGGCCGACGCTGCGAATACCGCCGTCTCGGCTGCCAGACGTGGCTCCGGTCCCGCTGTCCTGACGGTGTCCAGGGCGATCGTCGTGAAGTCGGCGAGGGCGCCCTGCTCCAAGGTGCCTGCATCGGCCCAGCCGAGGGCCGCGTGGCCGTCCGCCGTCGCCGCGCGCAGCAGTGCGGCGGCCGTCCAGTGACCGCGGGTGCGGGTGCGGAGGCGTTCGTTCAGCTCCATGGCCCGCGCTTCTTCGAAGAGGTCGATGACGGCGTGGCTGTCGCTGCCCAGGGAGAGCGGGGAGCCGGCCTGCTGGAGGGCCACTGCGGGGCCGATGCCGTCCGCGAGGTCGCGTTCGGTCGTGGGGCACATGCAGGTGCCGGTGGTCGAGGCGCCGATCAGGGCGATGTCGCCGTCCGTCAGATGGGTGTTGTGGACGCCCGTGGTGCGGGGGCCGAGGACGCCGTGCTCCGCCAGGAGCTGGGTGGGGGTCATGCCGTGGGCCGCCCGGCAGGCGTCGTTCTCGGCGGTCTGCTCCGAGAGGTGGACATGGAGCGGCGTGTTCCGCTGGGTCGCCCACTGGGCGACCGTGGCGAGCTGGTCCGCGGGGACGGCGCGTACGGAGTGGATCGCCGCGCCGATGCGCACGCCGTCCCGCTCCTTGAGCTCCGAGACCCGTTCCGCCCACCGTTCCGCCGTGCCGTCGGTGAAGCGGAGCTGGTGCTGCTCGGGGGCCGCGCCGAAGCCGGAGGAGAGGTACGCGGTGTCGAGCAGGGTGATCCGGATGCCGGCCTCCCCGGCCGCCGCGATCAGCGCCTCGCCCATGGCGTTGGGGTCGGCGTACGCGCCCCCGCCGGGCGCGTGGTGGAGGTAGTGGAACTCTCCGACCGAGGTGATGCCCGCGAGCGCCATCTCCGCGTACACCGCACGCGCGAGGGCGAAGTAGCTGTCGGGGGTGAGGCGCTGGGCGACGGCGTACATGGTCTCGCGCCAGGTCCAGAACGTTCCGGAGCCGATCTGGACCGTACCGCGCAGGGCCCGGTGGAAGGCGTGCGAGTGGGCGTTGGCCAGGCCGGGGACCGTGAGGCCGCGGAGGACGACGGCTCCCGCCGGGGGCGTCTCCACCCCGGTGTGCACGGCCTCGATCCGGCCGGCGGAGGAGCCGCCCGTGGACACGGTCAGGACGACGCCCGACTCGACCTCGGTGGCGAGCCAGGCGTGTTCCAGCCAGTACGTCGTCAGCGACACGCCAGCTCCTCCAGTACGTCGGCGAGGGCCAGGACCCCGGCCACGCAGTCGTCCTCGGCGGCGGATTCGGCCGGGGAGTGCGAGACGCCGGTGGGGTTCCGCACGAACAGCATGGCGGTCGGGATCGATGCGGACAGGATGCCCGCGTCGTGTCCGGCGCCCGTACCGAGGACCGGGACCTTCCCCGAGGTGCCCAGGATCCGGGACAGCTCGTCGCGCAGGGCGTGCGAGAAGTCCACGACCGGGGTGAAGGACTCCCGGACCACGGCGAGGTCGATGCCGTGGCGGTCGGCGTAGGCGCGGGCCGCGGCCTCGACGCCGGCGACGACCTTGTCCAGGGAGTCCTGGTCGGCGGCGCGGGCGTCGAGCCAGCCGCGGACCATCGACGGAATGGCGTTGACGCCGTTCGGCTCGACGGCGATCTTGCCGAAGGTGGCCACGGCTCCGGCGAGTTCGGCCTCGCGACGGGCGGCGAGGACGGTCTCCGCATAGGTGAGCATCGGGTCGCGGCGGTCGACGAGCCGGGTGGTGCCGGCGTGGTTGGCCTCGCCCGCGAAGTCGTACCGCCAGCGGCCGTGCGGCCAGATGGCGGAGGCGATGCCGACGGCGTCGCCGGACAGGTCGAGGGCCCGCCCCTGCTCGACGTGGAGCTCGACGAAGGCGCCGATGCGGGCGAGCCGCTCCGGGTCCGCACCGATGGTGGACGGGTCGTGGCCGGCCGCCTCCATGGCCTGCGGGAGGGTGGTCCCGTCGGCGTCGCGGAGCTCGTACGCCTGCTCCTTGCTCAGCCGGCCGGCGGTGAGGCGGGAGCCGACGCAGGCGAGGCCGAAGCGGGCGCCCTCCTCGTCGCCGAAGTTGACGATGGCGAGGGGCCGGGTGAAGGAGGCCCCGCGGGCACGGAGTTCGTCGAGGGCGGCGAAGGCGGACACCACGCCGAGGGGGCCGTCGAAGGCACCGCCGTCGGGGACGGAGTCCAGGTGGGAGCCGGTGACGACGGCGTCACCGGCCGTCGGGTCGCCGAGCCAGGCCCACTGGTTTCCGTTGCGGTCGGTCTCGACGTCCAGGCGCCGGGCCTCGGCCTGCATCCGGAACCAGAGGCGGCAGTCCGCGTCGGCCGGGGTCCAGGCATAGCGGCGGTAGCCACCGGAGGCGGCGCTGCGGCCGATGGGCCGCAGCGACCGCCACATGGCGTGGAAGCTCTCGCTCACGCCTGGTCCTCGGCGTCGCCCTCGCGCATCGGGACGCGGACGCCGCGCTCGTCGGCGACCCCCTCCGCGATGTCGTAGCCGGCGTCGACGTGTCGGATGACGCCCATGCCGGGGTCGTTGGTCAGGACGCGGCGGATCTTCTCGCCGGCGAGCTTGGTGCCGTCGGCCACGGAGACCTGGCCGGCGTGGATGGAGCGGCCCATGCCGACGCCGCCGCCGTGGTGGAGGGACACCCAGGAGGCGCCGGAGGCGACGTTGACCATGGCGTTGAGCAGCGGCCAGTCGGCGATGGCGTCGGAGCCGTCGAGCATGGCCTCGGTCTCGCGGTACGGGGAGGCCACGGAGCCGCAGTCCAGGTGGTCGCGGCCGATGGCCAGCGGGGCGGCGAGCTCGCCGGAGGCCACCATGTCGTTGAAGCGCTCGCCGGCCTTGTCGCGCTCGCCGTAGCCGAGCCAGCAGATGCGGGCGGGCAGGCCCTGGAAGTGGACGCGCTCGCCGGCCATCTTGATCCAGCGGTGCAGCGACTCGTTCTCCGGGAAGAGCTCCAGGATCGCCTTGTCGGTCTTGGCGATGTCGGACGCCTCGCCGGACAGGGCGGCCCAGCGGAACGGGCCCTTGCCCTCGCAGAACAGCGGCCGGATGTAGGCGGGGACGAAGCCGGGGAAGGCGAAGGCGCGGTCGTAGCCGGCGAGCTGGGCCTCGCCGCGGATCGAGTTGCCGTAGTCGAAGACCTCGGCTCCCGCGTCCATGAAGCCGACCATGGCCTCGACGTGCTTGGCCATCGACTCGCGGGACCGCTGGGTGAAGCCGGCCGGGTCCTTGGCCGCGGCGTCGGCCATGTCCTCGAAGGCGATGCCGACGGGGAGGTACGAGAGCGGGTCGTGGGCCGAGGTCTGGTCGGTCACGATGTCGATCGGGGCGCCCTCGGCGAGCAGCTGCGGGAGCAGCTCGGCCGCGTTGCCGAGGAGGCCGATGGAGAGCGGGCGGCGGGCGTCGCGGGCCTCGGTGGCCAGCTGGAGCGCGTGGGCCGGGCTGTCCGCCTTGACGTCCAGGTAGCGGTGCTCGATCCGGCGCTCGATGGCGCGCGGGTCGACGTCGATGCAGATCGCGACGCCGTCGTTCATGGTGACGGCGAGCGGCTGGGCGCCGCCCATGCCGCCGAGGCCGGCGGTGAGGGTGATCGTGCCGGCGAGGGTGCCGCCGAACTTCTTCGCGGCGACGGCGGCGAAGGTCTCGTAGGTGCCCTGGAGGATGCCCTGGGTGCCGATGTAGATCCAGGAGCCGGCGGTCATCTGGCCGTACATGGTGAGGCCGAGCTGCTCCAGGCGGCGGAACTCCTCCCAGTTGGCCCAGTCGCCGACCAGGTTGGAGTTGGCGAGGAGGACGCGGGGGGCCCACTCGTGGGTCTGCATGACGCCGACGGGTCGACCGGACTGGACGAGCATCGTCTCGTCCTGCTTGAGGGTGCGCAGGGTGCGGACCATGGCGTCGAAGGAGCGCCAGTCGCGGGCGGCCTTGCCGGTGCCGCCGTAGACGACGAGCTTGTCGGGGTGCTCGGCGACCTCGGGGTCGAGGTTGTTCTGGAGCATCCGGAGGGCGGCTTCCTGCTGCCATCCCAGGGCGCTCAGTTCCGTACCGCGGGCCGCTCGCACGGGGCGGGGTCCTGACATGGCGGTGCCTCCTCGAATGTCGTTTAGATATTCACATCCTCGCTTGATGAATAGTTGTAGTCAACAGGGCGTGTCGGACCCCGCGATCGAGGAGGATGGGCCCCATGGCCCCCCACCGTCGCGATCTCGTCGTTCGAGCTTCCGTCGACCAAGGACTCCTCTCCGCCGCCGAGCCGGTCGTCGCCCTGCTCGACACCGCCGGCATCAGCGCCTCCGCAGCAGCCCTGACCAGCGCTTTCGCCGCCGTGACCGATGCCCGGGTCCTGCACGCCTTCGCCGTGAAGGCGGCCCCCCTGGTCCCCGTCCTGCGCCTGCTGGACGAGGCGGGACTCGGTGCCGAGGTCGCGAGCCCCGGCGAGCTGGCCCTCGCCCGCGCCGCGGGCGTCCGGCTCGACCGGACCGTCCTCGACTCCCCCGCCAAGACCCCCGCCGAACTCCGCCAAGCCCTCGCGCTGGGGATCGCGGTCAACGCCGACGGCTTCCAGGAACTCGCCCGCCTCGACGCGCTCCTCGCCTCCGCCCCCACCGCCTCCACCCTCGGGCTCCGGGTGAACCCCCAGCTCGGAGCCGGTTCCATCGACGCCCTCTCCACGGCGACCGCCACCTCCAAGTTCGGCGTGGCGCTCCGCGACGAAGGCGCCCGCGAGGCCGTCGTCAGAGCCTTCCTGAAGCGCCCCCGACTGACCCGGCTGCACGTCCACACCGGCTCCCAGGGCATCCCGCTCGCCCTCATGGCCGAAGGGGTCGGGGAGGCCTACGCACTCGCCGAGGAGATCAACGTCAAGGCCGGTCGGCAGCAGGTCGACACCGTCGACATCGGCGGCGGCCTGCCGGTCGACTTCTCCTCCGACGAGGAGGCGCCGGCCTACGCGGAGTACGCCCGACTGCTCGTCGACACCGTCCCGGGGCTCTTCGACGGCCGCTACCGGCTGATCACCGAGTTCGGGCGCTCCCTGCTCGCCAAGCACGGCTTGGTCCTCACCCGGGTGGAGTACACGAAGACCTCCGGCGGGCGCCCGATCGCCGTCACCCACGCGGGCGTGCAACTGGCCACCCGCACGGTCTACGCCCCCGGGTCCTGGCCGCTGCGCATCCTGGCCTATGACGCCGAGGGCCGGCCCCGGGCCGGGGAGGAGGTCGTCCAGGACGTGGCGGGCCCCGCCTGCTTCGCCGGGGACCTGCTCGCCGCGGGCCGCGCGCTGCCGCTGCTGCACCCCGGGGACGTCGTGGCGGTCCCGGACACCGGCGCCTACTCCTTCGCGCACCACTACGCGTACAACAGCCTGCCGCGGCCCGGGATCCACGGCTTCACGGTGGACGGCGACGGTGCGGTGACCTTCACGACCGTGCGGAAGCGGCAGACGCTCGACGAGATCGTCGCCGAGGCGGGCGGAGCGCAGGCGGACGCACTGGTCCGAGGGAGCAGCCCCTCCGGATAGCGGTCGGGCCGCGGCCCGACCGCACGCCCGGCTGCGGCACGGAAACCGGTGCGGAGGGGGTCGGCGCGGGTCGGTGCGGAGGGGGTCGACGGGGCGCGCGCGGAGGCCTTCGGGGCGCACGGGCCACGGAGACGTGCGGACGATCGTTCGGACTGTTCAGATCAATTCCCGTCAGACACCGGCATGTTCCGATGGAAAATGCCAGAACGCCTCCCCCGGATCGAAACGTTCAGTAGCGTCACCGTCACTGCCGCACGTTCGCACGCCGCATCGGGAGGGGAATCCGCGTGCCCGGAATCGACGAGTGCCTGCTGGAGACCATGACCCTGCCGGGGGCCCTGGGCGCCTCCCTGGTGGACTGGAGCAGCGGGCTCGCTCTCGGCACGATGGGCGACTCACCGGTCGGCGACCACGAGACGACGGCGGCGGAGACCGCCGAACTGGCGCGTTCCGCGGCCGAGTTCGACTCCTTCACTGCCGTCGGGGACGGACTCCACGACGAGCCGGCCGTCGAGGACCTGATCGTCACCACCCGTGCCGGCTACCACGTCCTCCGCTTCGTCCAGACCTCCTTCGACAGCAGCGTCTTCCTCCACGTCTGGCTCGACCGGGACAGCGGAAACCTCGCCCTGGCCCGCATGCGCCTCCGCGACATCGCCGAGCGGTTGGTCCTCGGATGACCCGGACGATCGTCTCCCCGATGCTGGTCCGGCTCGCCGCCGAGAAGGCGACCGGCGCCCTGCTGCGCGACCACGGCACGCTCTACCTGGTCGACGGCCGGGTCGTGCACGCCGAGTCCCCCGTGGCCCCCGGCGTCGACGTCCTGCTCACCACCGGCGGTCGACTGGCCCGGGAGGGCTGGGACGAGGCCGTCGACCGGGCCGGGGCGCACCGCGCGGTCGGCCGCTTCCTGGTCGACAGCGGCCGGCTGCACGACGGCGAGTTGGAGATATGCCACCTCGGCGCCGTCTTCGACGCGGCCTTCTTCGCCCTCGCCCCGACCAGCGGACCGACTCGCTTCCGGTACGGGGTGGGGCACTGGTTCGGGACGGTGCGACCGGTCTCCGCCGAGGCCGTCGAGCGCGAGACCCTGCGCCGCCGCGAACTCCTCGACGCCGTCTGGCCGTACGCCTCCCTGGACACCGCCCCGGTCGTTCCGCGCCCCGCCGCCCCAGGCCAGATCATGGGGGCGCGACAGCGCTCCCTGCTGGCCGCCGCCGACGGGAGACGGACCCCGGCGGAGTTGGCCCGCCTGCTCGGCCGTCCCGCCTTCCACACGCTCCTCGACGTACGGCGGCTGGCCGCGGCAGGACTCGTCGAGACCCCGCTCGACCCGCTCCCCGAACCCGTACCACCACCGTCGACGCCCCTGTCGGCCCTGCCGGTGACCGATCCCGACGTCGCCCTGTTGCGCCGGCTCCGTGACGCCCTGGAGGCACACCTGTGATGAGGCGTGCCCTGCGCATGCGCGCCGAGAGGAGACAGCTCATGACGGCAGAAGCCGAGGTACTCAGCGAGCTCAGACGACTCCGGGCGCGACTCCCCCAGCTCACGGGGGCCCTGGCGGCCAGCGCCGACGGGCTCGTGCTCGCCCACGACACGCTGAACGGCGAGGCGGAGAACGTGGCGGCACTGACCGCTGCCGCGCTCGGCGTCGGCCAGCGGCTGACCGATTCCACCGCCCAGGGCGACTTCCGCGAACTCCTCGTCCGCGGCGAGAACGGCTACGTCGCGACGTACGCGGCGGGCGGCTCGGCCGTCCTGACCCTGCTCGCCGAGCCCCGGATCAACGTGGGGCGGCTCCACCTGGAAGCCCGCCGATCGAGCACCCGGATAGGGCAGCTCGTCGACGGCGCGCTGGAACGCAAAGACCTGAACCACTGACGCAGGAACAGCACACCGAGAAGGAAGAAGTACGACACCATGGCGAACACCGAGGCAGCCCTCAAGGAAGCGGCCAGCATCGAAGGCGCGATCGGCGCGGCCCTCGTCGACTACACCAGCGGCATGGCCCTCGGCACGATCGGCGGCGGCAAGGAGCTCGACCTGAACATGGCCGCGGCGGGTAACACCGACGTGGTCCGGGCCAAGGTCCGGACGATGGAGATGCTCGGACTCGGCGAGGAGATCGAGGACATCCTGATCACCCTCGGCACCCAGTACCACCTGATCCGACTGCTCAAGGGGCGCGGCAACAACGGCCTGTTCCTCTACCTGGCCCTCGACAAGGACCGCGCGAACCTGGCGATGGCCCGCCACCAGCTGAAGAAGATCGAGAACGGGCTGGAGGTCTGAGCGGACCGCGGCACTAGTCGACGAACAGGTTCCGCGCCGCCGCCTTCGCATCGAACTCCTCAAGGCGCGCCTGCGCATCGGGGAGTTCGTCGGCCATGGCCTCCAGGAGGACCCGGCCGAGCATCATCGGCGCGCAGGCGGTGTCGAAGGCGAGGCCGGTGCCGACGGCGGCCGGGATCAGCAGGTCGCTGTGTGCGGCAACGGGCGCGAACGCCGACTCGGCGACGGTCACGACCGCGAGCCCGGCCGCCCGCGCGTACTCCAGCGCCTCGACGACCTCGCGGGGGTGACGGGGCAGGGCGAAGCAGAGCAGCGCCGTGGCCCCGGCGCGTACGGCCGCGTCGATGCGGTCCGTGAGCATCGAGCCGCCCTCGTCGAGCAGTCGGACGTCGGGGTGCACCTTGGCGGCGAAGTAGGCGAAGCCCCGGGCCTGTGAGGACGCGGCCCGCAGCCCGAGCACGGGCAGCGGGCGCGATCCGGCGAGGAGCCGGCCGGCCCGCTCGACGGGTGCGGGGTCGGCGAGCAGCCCGGCGAGGTGCTGGAGGTTGTCGATCTCGGCGAGCACGGCCTGCTGGTACTCGTTGAACGCCTCGGCCTCGCCCTCGACGGCGCCGGGCTCGGGCGGTGCGACCTCGCGCAGGTGGCGGCGGAGGGCCGGGTACCCGTCGAAGCCGAGGGCGACGGCGAACCGGGTGACGGACGGCTGGCTGACTCCGGCGAGCTCGGCGAGTTCGACGCTGGAGAGGAAGGGGACGTCCCCGGCCCGCCGCACCATGCAGTGCGCGATCCGTCGCTGCGTCGGCGTCAGTCGGTGCCCCTCGAAGAGCGTCTGCAGCCGACCGGCCGGGCTGTCGCTCATGCCGCCCCCTCTCGCCTATTCACTGCCAAATTTCCTGCATAAGGATATGCACATCAGCCCGAACGGGCGAGGGCCCGTCCGAGCCCCCGCCGGCTCCCTCAGGTTTCGCCGAAGGTCCGCCGGTAGGCGCCGGGGGTGGTACCGAGGTGGGTCCGGAAGCGGCGGCGCAGGTTGACCGCCGAGGCGAGTCCGACCTTGGTGGCGACGGCCTCCACCGGAAGGTCGGTCCGCTCCAGCAGCACCCGTGCCGCATCGAGGCGCTGGGCGAGGAGCCACTGGCCCGGGCTGGTGCCGAGTTGTTCGGCGAAGCGCCGGGCGAGGGTGCGGCTGGACAGGCCGGCGCGTTCGGCGAGGTGATCGAGGGTCAGCTTGGCGTCGAGGCGGGAGGCGACCCATTCCAGCAGCGGCGCCAGTGACTCGTCCGCCCTGGCCGGTGCCGGAGGTGTGGCGTACTGGAGCTGGCTGCCCTCCCGGTGCGGCGGCAGGACCATGCGCCGGGCGACCCCCGCGGCGTACGCCGCCCCGTGGTCGGAACGCACCAGGTGCAGGCACAGGTCGATGCCCGCGCCGGTGCCGGCACTGGTCGCCACGTCGCCGTGGTCCACGAAGAGCACGTCGGGATCCACGTGTACCCGGGGGAAGGCGGTGGCGAACCGGTCGGTGCTGCGCCAGTGGGTGGTGGCGCGGCGCCCGTCGAGCAGTCCGGCCCGGGCGAGGACGAACGCCCCCGTGCAGATCGCGACGATCCTCGCCCCTCGCCCGTGGGCGTCCCGCAGCGCCTCGACGACGTCCGGCGACACGGTCGCGTCGGGTGGCTGCCAGCCGGGAACGACCACGGTGTCCGCCTCCTGCAGGGCGGACAGCCCCGCCTCGACGAGCAGGGTGTAGCCGGCGCCGGTCGGCAGGGGTCCGGGCCGCTCGGCGCAGACCCGGAAGTCGTAGTGGGGCGACATGTCCGGCGGGGCGGTGCCGAAGACCTCGGAGGCGCAGGCCAGCTCGAAGGGCGACTGCGGCGGGTTCAGCAGGGCCACCACCCGGTGAAGCGACATGGCGGAAATGTACCTGAGGGTGTCATTCCAGTCTCTCGGCCGGACGATCATGCATCGGCCAGAGTGGACCCATGAACGAGATCATCGAATCGAAGGTGCTGCGGACCGAGGTCCGGGTCGACGGCGTGCCGGCCAGTTATCTGACCGTGGAGCAGGACGGCCCGGTCGTGCTGCTGCTGCACGGCACCTACTGGAGCCGGGTCTGGCTCCCGGTGATGGAAGGGCTGGGCGCGGCGGGGCTACGGCCCGTCGCGGTCGACCTCCCCGGCATCGGGCGCTCGGGCGGCGAACTCACCCTGGAGACGGGCACGGTCCCCGCCCTCGCGGACTGGGTGGCTCGTTTCGCCTCTGCGCTGGGGCTCTCCGGGCCGATCGCCGTGGCGGGCCATGACATCGGCGGCGCCATCGCCCAGCACCTCCTCGTCCACGACCAGCTGGAGGTGTCCCGGTTGGCACTGGTCAACTCGGTCACCTACGACTCCTGGCCGGTGCCCGGCGTGGCCCGGTTCCGCGACCCCGAGGTCGTCGCCGCGACCACCGCCGACGAGCTCCTCACCGCCCGTCGACGCGCCATGACGCAAGCGCTGGGCGGTGCCGCCACCGAGGAGCTGATCACGGACTACCTGGCCCCGTGGACCGAGGAGGGGGTCCGCCGCTCCTGGATGGCCCTGGTGGGCGCTGCCGACAACCGCTACACCCAGGAGGCCGTCCCCGCCCTGCGGCGGAACACGACGCCCAAGCTGCTGGTCTGGGGCGAGGACGACGGCTTCCAGAAGGTGGCGTACGCCGAGCGGTTCGCCGCGGAGATGCCGCACACCACGCTGATGCGCGTCCCGGACGCGGGTCACATCCCCATGGAGAACGCGCCCGGCCCGATCGCCCGCGCGCTGGCCGACTTCTTCACGGCGTAGGGGCGGGGTCGGTGTCGTCAGGGCCGTCCGGCGTCCGCTCCGGCCCTGCGCGCCGCACCGTCCGCACGCGACCGTCCGCACGGCCGGGCCGCCGGGGGCACGGCCCCGCACGACGTCGGGCCCCCGCTGCTGCGGGGGCCCGACACAAGGGGAGCGAGGTCGTCGCGGGGACCGCCGCACCCCCGGAACCGGGGGGCGGGACGACGGCGGTCCCCGCGAGGGACGCGGGCCCGGGTCAGGGCCGGCCTCCGCGTCCGCGGCGTCTGTGGAGGCCCGGGAGCCGCTCCGGAGGTCCGTGACGCCGACGACCACCAATGTGCCGGAGCCGTGTTAAGCGGGTGCTGCGGGTACGTGTCGCCCCCGTACCAGTTGCACGAACGGCCGCTCGCGCTACTTCGTGCCCCCGTTGGCCAGGAAGGCCAGCAGGTCCTGACGGCTCACGACGCCGGTCGGCTTGCCCTCGACCAGCACGATCGCCGCGTCGGCGGAACCGAGGACGGACATCAGGTCCGCGACCGGCTCGCCGGACCCGACCTGCGGCAGCGGCGCGCTCATGTGCCCCTCCAGCGGGTCCTCCAGGGAGGCCTGCTGGGTGAAGAGGTGGTCGAGCAGCTCCCGCTCGACGACGGAGCCGATGACCTCGGCGGCCATGACGTCGGGGTGGCCGGCGCCGGGCTTCACGATGGGCATCTGGGAGACGCCGTACTCGCGCAGCACCTCGATGGCCTGGCCGACGGTCTCGTCCGGGTGCATGTGGACGAGGGACGGCAGACCGCCCTCCTTGTGGCGCAGCACGTCGGCGACGGTGGCCGAGGAGGTGTCCTCCAGGAAGCCGTAGTCGGCCATCCACTCGTCGTTGAAGATCTTCGACATGTAGCCGCGGCCGGAGTCCGGCAGCAGGACCACGACGACGTCGTCGGGGCCGAGCTCGCGGGCGACCTCCAGGGCGGCGACGACGGCCATGCCGCAGGAGCCGCCGACGAGGAGGCCCTCTTCCTTGGCGAGGCGGCGGGTCATCTGGAACGAGTCCTTATCGGACACGGCGACGATCCGGTCGGTGACGTTCCGGTCGTACGCAGTGGGCCAGAAGTCCTCGCCGACCCCCTCGACCAGGTACGGGCGACCCGAGCCGCCGGAGTAGACGGAGCCCTCCGGGTCGGCTCCGATGACCTTCACCTTGCCGCCGCTGACCTCCTTGAGGTAGTTGCCGGTGCCGGAGATGGTGCCGCCGGTGCCGACGCCCGCGACGAAGTGGGTGATCTTCCCCTCCGTCTGCTCCCAGAGCTCGGGGCCGGTGGTCTCGTAGTGCGAGCGCGGGTTGTTCGGGTTCGAGTACTGGTCGGGCTTCCAGGCCCCCGGCGTCTCGCGGACGAGCCGGTCCGAGACGTTGTAGTACGAGTCGGGGTGCTCGGGGTCCACGGCCGTGGGACAGACCACGACCTCGGCGCCGTACGCACGCAGCACGTTGATCTTGTCGAGGGACACCTTGTCGGGGCAGACGAAGATGCACTTGTAGCCCTTCTGCTGGGCCACGATCGCCAGGCCGACGCCGGTGTTGCCGGACGTGGGCTCGACGATGGTCCCGCCGGGCTTGAGCTCGCCGCTCTGCTCGGCCGCCTCGATCATGCGCAGGGCGATCCGGTCCTTGACCGACCCGCCGGGGTTGAAGTACTCGACCTTCGCCAGGACGGTCGCTTGGATGCCCGCTGTGACGTTGTTGAGCTTCACCAGCGGGGTGTTGCCGACGAGGCTGATCATCGAGTCGTGGAATTGCACCGTAATCTCCGGGGTCTCCGTAATGGTGTGGCCAGCGTATGCGTAGTCGGAGCGGGTTACGGGGCAGTTAGACCCTGAACGGCTTGAAGGAGGTGACGGCCCCATGTCGAGGGCGAGGGTGGCGCGGCGGATCGCGGCCGGTGCGGCGTACGGCGGCGGGAGCATCGGACTGCTCGGCGTGGCCGCGGTGGGGGTCCTCCTCACCGAGGCGCAACTGGCGAAGCGCACGGTCTACGGCGCCCCGGCGCCGCTGCCACCGGGGGCGGACGGTCTCTACGGCCGGGCGTTCGGCACGACGGACCCGCTGCGGCTGGCCCTTCTGGGTGATTCGACGGCCGCGGGCCAGGGGGTGCGCCGCTCGGGCCAGACGCCGGGGGCGCTCCTCGCCTCGGGCCTCGCGGCGGTGGCGGAGCGGCCGGTGGTGCTGCGGAACGTGGCCCTCTCCGGGGCGCGCTCGGACGATCTGGAGCGCCAGGTGTCCCTGCTGCTCGCGCAGCCCCTCGGCCCCCCGGACGTCTGCGTGATCATGATCGGGGCGAACGACGTCACCCACCGGATGCCGCCGACGGAGTCGGTGCGGCTGCTCGCGTCGGCGGTGCGGCGGCTGCGGACGGCGGGCGCGGAGGTGGTGGTCGGGACCTGCCCGGACCTGGGCACGATCGAGCCGGTCTACCAGCCGCTGCGTTGGCTGGCGCGACGGGCTTCGCGGCAGCTGGCGGCGGCGCAGACGATCGTGGTGGTGGAGCAGGGCGGTCGGACGGTGTCGCTGGGGGACCTCCTCGGACCGGAGTTCGCGGCGAATCCGCGCGAGATGTTCGGCATCGACAACTTCCACCCCTCGGCGGAGGGGTACGCGACGGCGGCGATGGCCATGCTGCCGACGCTCTGTGCGGTGCTCGGCGTCTGGCCGGAGCCGGACCGCCTGGAGCCGGAGCGGCGGGAGAACATGCTCCCGGTGGCGAAGGCGGCGGCGGAAGCGGCACAGGAGGCCGGCACGGAGGTCACGGGCGCCCGGGCGCCCTGGGCCCTCCTGAAGCACCGCCGGCGGAGGCGGCTGCCGGCCGCGGAGTCCCCGACGCCGACCCCGGAGGACGCCCAGGCGTAGGAACCCCGGTGAGGGGCGGTACCGCTCGGCGCGCGACGGAGGCATCATGGACTGAGCGACCGCTTAGAAAAGAGGTCCGCGTCACACCGCCGGGGCGATGACCCGTGCGGTACGTACGGGTAACTTCCCTTTCAGTCCGCTCACTCCGCACCCTCATGGAGCCGTGATGCCCGAAGCCGTGATCGTCTCGACCGCCCGCTCGCCCATCGGCCGGGCCTTCAAGGGCTCCCTCAAGGACCTGCGACCGGACGACCTCACCGCGACCATCGTCCAGGCCGCCCTGGCCAAGGTGCCCGAGCTGGACCCCCGCGACATCGACGACCTGATGCTCGGCTGCGGCCTCCCCGGCGGCGAGCAGGGCAACAACCTGGGCCGCATCGTGGCCGTGCAGATGGGCATGGACCACCTGCCCGGTTGCACGATCACCCGCTACTGCTCCTCCTCGCTGCAGACCTCCCGGATGGCGCTGCACGCGATCAAGGCGGGCGAGGGCGACGTCTTCATCTCGGCCGGCGTCGAGATGGTCTCCCGCTTCACGAAGGGCAACTCGGACTCGCTGCCCGACACGCACAACCCCCTCTTCGCCGAGGCCGAGGCCCGCACCGCCGCGGTCGCCGCCTCCGAGGGCTCCACCTGGCACGACCCGCGGGAGGACGGCCTCGTCCCCGACGCGTACATCGCGATGGGCCAGACCGCGGAGAACCTGGCCCGCTGGAAGGGCATCAGCCGCCAGGAGATGGACGAGTTCGGCGTGCGGTCGCAGAACCTCGCCGAGCAGGCCATCAAGAACGGCTTCTGGGAGCGCGAGATCACCCCGGTGACGCTGCCGGACGGCACGGTGGTCTCGGCGGACGACGGCCCGCGCGCCGGCGTCACCATGGAGGGCGTGCAGGGTCTCAAGCCCGTCTTCCGCCCCGACGGCCTGGTCACCGCCGGCAACTGCTGCCCGCTGAACGACGGCGCCGCCGCGCTCGTGATCATGTCCGACACCAAGGCGCGCGAGCTGGGCCTCACCCCGCTGGCCCGGATCGTCTCCACCGGCGTTTCCGGCCTCTCCCCCGAGATCATGGGCCTCGGCCCGGTCGAGGCCTCGAAGCAGGCCCTCCGGCGCGCCGGCCTCACCATCGGCGACATCGACCTGGCCGAGATCAACGAGGCCTTCGCCGCCCAGGTCATCCCGTCCTACCAGGAACTGGGCCTGGACCTGGACAAGGTGAACGTCAACGGTGGCGCCATCGCCGTCGGCCACCCCTTCGGCATGACCGGCGCCCGGATCACCGGCACGCTGATCAACGGCCTCCAGTTCCACGACAAGCAGTTCGGCCTGGAGACCATGTGCGTCGGCGGCGGCCAGGGCATGGCGATGGTCATCGAGCGGCT